>DBEZQF010000230.1:0-29684 GCA_048254795.1 Collinsella sp.
AGGCCAGGAAGATGCTCGAGTCCGGCCTCGAGCTTGCGGACAAGGTCGAGGCGGCATAGGATATCAACCGTATTCCAGATTCCAGGACGCCGGGCCGACTCGCTTCGGATCGGGCTCTACACCAACTTTCTCGACACTACCGCACCGACCGTCGCTTTGATGTCTACGACCCGCATATCGTGCAAAAGGAGCATTGGAGCGACGGCGCGATTGCGGTGCGCCTCGCTTGCGTCGACGATGTCTGGCTGACGGCGGGACAGCTCTATCTGTACGACATCGCGCGCCTGAGTGACACGGCAGTCGATGGGCCGGGTGCGGTGCATCCGGAGGACCTGCAGGATGGCTTTGACACCTCGTGCATCAGCTTCTTTTTGCGCCTGGTCCGCGACATCATGGGCGCCCAGGGGCGGTACGTGAAGTCGCTCAACATCTACGAGCAGGAGTGGGAGTAGGGGGTGTGGCTGGCGTCGCCTGCCTTGCCTTCTGCCGTTATGTCTCGGTCTGTAACGTCTAGGGACAAAAAACCGGTCTACCTGTTGCAGATCGAGACGAACGCCTGGGCGCCGCTGGTTTGTCTAAATCTGTAACGTTTGGGGGTCTGGAGAACGTCTAACTGTTACAGACCGAGACGTTTGGCACCTGGTTGGGGGAATGTCTCAATCTGTAACATCTACAGGCCCAAATTCGACCTGCCTGTTACAGATTGAGACAAAGGCTGGACGCGGTGCCGAACAATCTAAATCTGTAACAACTAGAGGCTCAAAGACTGTCTTCCTGTTACAGATCAAGACATTTGTCAGCGGAGGCAACGGTGACGATGGCCCATTTGTCTGACGTGGCGGTGATGAAAGTGCCTAATACCGTTCTCAAACACAAACATGCGACTCGCAACACGTTGGCGCGGAATAGAATGCTCGCGCGGCTCACGGAGACGGCCAAGCAAGGTGCGCTGCTCGCAACGCATGACAATACCGAGCTCATGTGGCTGCGACGCCATGTTGGAACCGACGATATCGCGGAGCCCGAGCCGTACCTGTTCTGTTTTCAGCATGATTGGGATGCATTGACGCCGGCGGAGCGAGCGCTGAGGACTATCAAAGGGCTTGCGGAATTTCATCCCGATTGGGCGTTTTGGGGCTATGACGCGGCGCTTTTGTGGGGTCTGGAGGTGCCGAATGATCTGCTCGGGCCGCGCTTTCTTGTTAAGACGGGTTGTTCGGTGACGTTGAGCGGCGGGTGCAGGTTGTTGCGTCCGCAGATGGCGGGCGCGCTCGAGCGTGTTGATGGCGTGCGGGTGACGTCGTTTTTGGCGCACGGTGGAGGATTGCTTACTGCGTGCGCCGTTCTCCTACGGGTTGGCGATTGCCGATTCTGCACTGCGGGCGAAAGGCGTATCACGTTGGGATTTGTGCGAGCGCCTCCGTGCCGATTGCGAGGGCAGGCGAGGGTATCGCAGGGCACAGGTGATTGCGTCGTATGCGGACGGGCTGTCCGAAAACGGCGGCAAGTCTCGGTTCCGAGCGTTCTTTATTGCGTACGGCTTTCCAGTTCCGGAGCTGCAGGTGGAGTTTCGCGACCCGCTCGATTCGAGCCAGGTGTTTCGCGTCGACTATTTTTGGCGGCTCGAGAACGGGACGTGTGTCATCGGCGAGCTCGACGGGAAGGGAAAGTATACCCTGCAGGATGGTGGGGATCGGGGGTCGGTCGACCCATTCGTGGCAGAACGTCAACGGGAGTCCCATCTGACAATGCTCGGGCACAAGGTGCTTCGGTTTACGTTTGATGAGCTCAAGAATCCGGGGAAGCTGGTTGAGAAGATGAGGTTGGCGGGTATTCCGCGACGGCCCGATTTGGCTGAGGAGTGGAGACGTCAGTGGTATGGGCGCTGAGAGGTTTTGTCTCGATCTGTAACATCAGGGGGCCCAATAACCCTGTACCTGTTACAGATCGAGACATTTCCCTGTTGTCGGTGGGGTGGGACTGCAACGTATTCCGTCCCCCACATCCCCTCTTCCCTCCGTTAACCGATATGTCTGTGGCAATCGGGCTACACTGGATAATAATGGACAGATGTTCAAGTTTTCTGAGGGGGAGGAGCTCGATATGGCGTCTGCCGATCGTTCCACGTTGTTTATCAATGCGACCGTCCTGGATGGTTCGGAGCATATGGAGCCGCAACCCGATATGGCCGTGACTGTTGAGCGCGGTGTCATCACGTGGATGGGGCCGAGTGCTGTGGCGCAGGCACCTGCAGGTGCCGAGGTCATCGACCTGGCAGGTGCGTATCTCATGCCCGGTCTCATCAATATGCATGTGCATCTGTGCGGTTCGGGCAAGCCGGTTTCGGCGGGCGATGCCGGCGCGCTGATGAAGAAGCTCGATAATCCCGTGGGGCGCGCCATCGTGCGCCATATTCTTAAGGGCAGCGCCCAACAACAACTGGCAAGCGGCGTGACCACGGTGCGCGGCGCGGGCGACCCACTGTTTGCCGACATCGCCGTTCGTAATGCCATCGACGCCGGCAAGTATCAAGGTCCTCGCCTGGTGGCGCCGGGAACGGGCGTCACGGTGCCGGGCGGCCATGGTGCGGGCTTGTTCGCCCAGGTGGCAAACAGTCCCGCCGAGGCAGCCGAACAGGTGCGCGACCTGTATGCGCGCGGTGCCGACGTCATTAAGCTGTTCGTAACGGGCGGTGTGTTCGATGCGACCGAGGTGGGCGAGCCGGGCGTGCTGCGTATGCCGGTGGAGGTTGCCGCGGCGGCGTGCAAGGCGGCGCACGATATGGGCCTTCCGGTCATGGCCCATGTCGAGAGTACCGAGGGTGTGAAGGTTGCGCTTGAGGCCGGCGTTGACACGATTGAGCACGGCGCTCCGTTGACGTCCGAGATTCTGGAGCTGTACCGTGGCGCCGCGGGCACGCAGCTCGAGGGGCGTGCGCCCTGCGTTACCTGCACTATCAGCCCGGCGCTGCCGTTTGTATTGCTCGACCCGGAAAAGACCCATTCGACCGATACACAAAAGAAGAACGGCGACATCGTGTGCTCGGGCATCATCGAGAGCGCCCGTGCCGCACTGGAAGCTGGCGTTAAGGTGGGCCTTGGCACGGACTCGAGCTGCCCGTTCGTGACGCAGTACGACATGTGGCGTGAGGTGGCCTATTTTGCCAAGTACGTGGGTGTGAGTAACGCCTTCGCGCTGCATACGGCCACGCAGGTCAATGCCGAGCTGCTGGGGCTGGGCGGCGAGACCGGCACAATCGAGTGCGGCAAGGCCGCCGATATCCTGGTGACGCGCAAGAACCCGCTCGATGACCTGTGCGCGCTGCGTGAGCCGGCGTACGTGATGTGCCGTGGTGATCTGGTGCGCAAACTCAAGGTGAAGCGTATTCCCGAGGTGGACGCCGAGCTCGACACGATTATGGCCATGCCGTCCGAGGCACTGGCCGAGGAGCTCGCCCGCGACGGCGTGGCATAGGTGTGACAAAGGGGCAATCCCTTTGTCATAATCAAAAATGCCGAGGTCTCAGTGCGAGGCCTCGGCTTTTATTTGTCCCATGGTATGGCGGCTAGGAGCGCGTCTCCATCTTGGCGTGGCACTTGGGGCAGGTGACGCGGATCTTGCCCTTGCCCTTGGGGACGGAGAGCATCTGGCCGCAGTTGGGGCACTTGAGATAGGCCGTGGTCTTGCGGCCCTTCCACATCTTCTTGGCTGTGCGCTTGGCACGTTCAAAGTCTTCCTTGCTAGTACCGGCTGCGCGCGAGGCGTTGGCCGCTGCAGCTCCGCCGCCCAAGCTGGCGACGAACTTGCCCAAGCCGGGAACATTGGCGGTCGTGGCGACAAAGGCCTCGTTCTCCTTGCGACGTGCGTCGATATTTTTGGACAGGCCGCGCAGCACGCCAATCACGATTACGGCGATGGCAATCCAGCTGAGCCACTGGATGCGGGCTATCGATCCGATCATGGCGATGATAATGCCTGCGAAGCCCATCACGATGGTGAGTTCGTCAGCGCCATTGCGGCCCTTCATAAAGTCATTCATGCGAATTGCCTTTCGTTCGATATGCTGCACGCCTTTATACCCCTTTTGGTGCATTGGGGACAGGTTAATCTGCACCAAGGTGGTGCAAACGTACCTGTCCCCCTTGCACCAATTACTTGGCGAGCTTGTCGACGACGCGCTCTATCTCGGCGAGCTTGGCGGCTTTGAGCTCCTCGTCGCCCGATTCGATGGCCGAGGCGACGCAGCCCTCGATGTGTGCCTTCAACACATCGGCGTTGATGCGGGCGATGAGCGCCTGCGTTGCCATGAGCTGCGTGGAGATGTCGACGCAGTAACGGTCCTCCTCCACCATCCGCAGGATGCCGTCGATCTGGCCGCGTGCCGTCTTGAGCATGCGGGTCACCGATTTATGGTCTGCCATCATGGCGGGTCCTCGTTTCTGGTCGATCTTCCGGATGCCCTCGTCAGTTGCGGTGAAATACGGACTGTTTAAAGGCCTAGGGCGGCTCAACAGTCCGTATTTCACCGCAACTTCTGAGGGGCTGGTTGGGCAGCGGTGTCTGTTGGTGCGCAGCTGCTACGCGGCGGTCACGGACAGGGCGTGGAACTTCTCGCCGGCGCCCTCGACGGCGGCGGCGAGCTGCTCGGCGGTCACGGTGTCGGCGCACTCCACCTGGACGGTCTGGGTCTCGTGATCGGCATCGGCGTCGGTCACGCCGGCCACGTTGAGCAGCGCGGTCTCGACAGTAGCGTCGCAGTGGCCGCACATGAGGCCGGAAGTCTTGATTGTGTATCGCATGGGTATTCCTCCCTGTTGTGTCGGCTTTCCCAGGCACCCGACCTTGACCTTCAAGCCGTCGCTCGCGTACCAAAGTACGCGTCGCTCCTCTTTCAGGTCAATCTCGGGCACCTGGAAAACCCGTTCTAAATGGACTTAATGGTGAGCTTATTTTGCCACTTTTGGCTTAAAGGATTTTAAGCGCAGCGCATTGCTTACGACGCAGACACTCGACAGGCTCATGGCCGCGGCGCCAAACATCGGCGAGAGCTGCCATCCGGTGAGCGGGAAGAACACGCCCGCCGCCAGCGGAATGCCGATGCCGTTGTAGAACAGTGCCCAGAACAGGTCCTGCTTGATGTTGCGGATCGTGGCGCGCGAAAGCTCGATGGCGCGGGCGACGTCCATGAGGTCGCTGCGCATGAGAACCACGTCGGCGCCCTCCTTGGCGATGTCGGCGCCGGTGCCGATAGCAAGGCCCACGTCGGCGCGCGCCAGGGCGGGGGAGTCGTTGATGCCGTCGCCTACCATGGCGACCTTGCCGCCCACATCCTGCAGCTCGCGGACGTGGCGCTCCTTGTCGGCAGGGAGGACGTCGGCGATGACCTGTTCGCTGCTCAGCCCCACGCGGCGGGCGATGGCCTCGGCCGTCACGCGGTTGTCGCCGGTGAGCATGCGCACGTCGACGCCAAGCGAGCGCAGTGCGGCGATGGCCCCGGCGCTCGTCTCCTTGACCTCGTCAGCCACGGCAATGGTGCCGGCAAGCTCGCCGTTCTTGGCAAAGAACAGCGGCGTCTTGCCCTCGGCGGCAAATTGTTCGGCAAGACCCGCGGGCACGGTAACGCCCGGCTCGTCCATCAGGCGTACGTTGCCGGCTGCAATGGCGTTTTGCCCCTCGCGCGCCGTAACGCCTCGCCCGGGCACGGCAGTAAAGTCCTCGACCATGCGCGCGACGATCCCGCGTGTCTCACACTCGGCCATAATCGCCTCGGCCAGCGGGTGCTCGCTCGAGCGCTCCAACGCGGCGGCCAACTTGAGCAGCGCCTTTTCGCTCATGGCGGGCGAGCCGTCAGCGCGCGTGGCTACCACGATATCGGTCACGGCAGGCTTGCCGCGGGTGACCGTGCCCGTCTTATCGAGCACCACGGTGCCCACGCTGCGCAGGTTCTCCAGCGCCTCGGCGCTCTTAAACAGAATGCCCATCTCGGCGCCCTTGCCGGTGCCGACCATAATGGCGACGGGCGTGGCCAGGCCCAGCGCGCACGGGCAGCTGATCACCAGCACAGCGACGGCGGAGGTGAGCGCCTCATTCACGTCGCTGGTCAGTGCCATCCACACCACAAAGGTCACGGCCGAGATCACGAATACCACAGGCACGAACACGCCGGCGACCTTGTCGGCCAGTCGAGCAATGGGTGCCTTGGTGGCGTTGGCGTCCTCGACGAGCTGGATAATCTTGGCGAGCGACGTGTCAGCGCCCACACGCGTAGCGCGGAAGGTAAACGATCCGGTGCGGTTGACGGTGGCGGCGTTGACGGTGGCGCCGGCGGTCTTCTCCACGGGGATGGACTCGCCGGTCAGTGCGCTTTCGTCCACGGCCGAAGCGCCCTCGAGTACCACGCCGTCGACAGGGATGGACTCGCCGGGGCGCACACGCAGCACCTGGCCGGGCAGAATGGCATCGACATCGACGGTGGTCTCGGTACCGTCGACGGCCACGACGGTCGCGGTCTTGGGCGCCAGGTCAATGAGCGCCTCGATGGCGCCGCCAGTCTTGGATTTGCTGCGTGTCTCGAGATATTTGCCTACGGTGACGAGCGACAAGATCGTGCCGGCGCTCTCAAAATACAGGTTGTCCATGCTCGTCATCATGGCCTCGTGGACCTGACCCGCGGCTAGCTGGTCGGCCATGATGAACATGGCGTAGAGCGACCAGGCGATGGACGCGGTGGCGCCCACGGCAATAAGGGCGTCCATGGTAGGCGCGCCGTGCGTAAGCGATTTAAACCCGTTGATAAAGTATGCGTCGTTGACGTAGACGATGGGAATGAGCAGGACGAGCTCGGTGAGCGCGAGCGTCATGCTGTGGGTGTGGTCGGTGAAGACGCCGGGCAGTGGCCAACCGAGCATGTGCCCCATGCCTATGTAGAACAGTGGGATGAGGAAGATGATCGAGATGATGAGGCGGGTGCGCATGGCAGAGGCGGCGGCCTCCAACTTTTTGGTCGGCGACTCCATATGGGCGGCGCCGGACCTGGCTTGCGCGTTGCCGTTTGAGTTGGCGGCATCGGTGCCCGTGCTAACGGGCGAGGCCGAATAACCCGCGCGATCGACGGCGGTACAGATGTCGTCGGGGGAGACCTGCGCGGGGTCGTAGTCGACCAGCATGGAGCCGGCGAGCAGGTTGACCGCGACGCTTTGGACGCCGTCGAGCTTGCTCACGGCACGGTCCACGTGCGCCTGGCAGGCGGCGCACGTCATGCCGCCCACATCGAACTTATCTTGAGCCATGGCTTCTCCTTTCTGTGGCGTAGTGTCGGAAATGTTAACCATCCGATACTATACACCCATACCCCCTGGGGGTGTCCAGTGGAGATTGAAATGTATGACATTCTGGTATTGGTCGAGGTGATAGCCAGGCCGGCGGACCGTAGCCGGTCTAATGTCTCAATCTGTAACAACTAGACCCGTTTTTGTCGAGTAACTGTTACAGATCGAGACATTACATCGAGCCACAACTTAACGTCTCAACCTGTAACGCCTAAGGACCGTTTTTCCTGCTAGATGTTACAGATCGAGACAAACCGTCCGCGGTCAACTCAAATGTCTTGATTTGTAACATCTAGAGAGGTTTTTGACCCCTTACTGTTACAGATCGAGACAATTGCCGGGGAGGGGTCCCGTCACGGCAAGACGCCCGCCGCCTAGATACAGAACCCGGGGATCACACAGGTTAGCTTGCTTGGCTTTTCCGCAGGCGTTGCGTACGTAAAGACGTCGCCGTCGTGCCCCACGCGGTTCATATAGAGCGTGCCTTCGCTCTCCGATGTGTCGGGGCTCACCGTGCGCTCCCACCAACAGGTGTCCTTGCCCTTCCACTGGCGGACCATCGTCTCGTTCGTGGAATACGGGCTCACCTTGAGCTCGCGGAAGAGCTGATACTCCCTGCCCTCGCCGTTGTAGATGTCTGCCAGGTAGTGATAGCCCTCGGTAAACGAATCGGGCGGTTGCGTACCGCACAGCTCGACCATGGCGGGCAGCCAAAGGGTTGCGGGCAACTCGCTCAGGCACGATGCGCTGTTGGCGGCGCCCACATTGTTCGAGACCTTCTTGACCCCTTTAATGAGTGCGCGCAACTCGTTGGGCAGCAGCTTAAGGCCGTCGCCGTTGAGCCATTCCCGCAGCTCGCAATCTGCCCAGCCGGCGCTCGGCGGTTCAGCCGCAGCGTTGCGCTCGGCAATACCCGCGTCGAACATAAACGTTAGTCCGGCCTTGCCCGTCCCGTCCAGAAGCTCATCGTGGCGGATGCCCACAAGCTGCGCGCCAACCTGCAGCCCGTTGGTGAGCGTGACACGCTTGGTACACGGATAGGGGATATGCCCATCGGCATCGAGCAGATGATAGCGCCTGGCAATCTCGCGTGCCTCGCTACGGGTCTCGGTGGCCTTAATCTTGAGCGAAATCTCCTGCAGCTGATCCCAAGTGTAGTCGTCAAGTGAACTGCGGATGCCGTCCAGGTAGTCGGGGATGCCAAAGCCATGGGTTGCCGCCCCGATAACGCCTAGCCCCGCAACGGCTGCGACAACGCCACCGATAATAAAGCGGCGGCGGGTCATGGCATCGTGCCGGGCCTGCTCCAGGATCTCTCTCGCGCGCTCGCCGGCGACGTCGACCTTAAGGTGCGTACCGGAGTCGATGTCAATTGCGGTGTCACTGCCCGCGCCCTCGCGGCCCTCGGATTCGGCATCGGTGAGGTATGCCGAGAGCACCTCGAGCATCTGCTGTTCGGTGGGACGATCACGCTGCTCGACTGAGATGCCTTTCATGATGATTTGGACGAGCGCCTCGTCGTCACTGCATCGCGGCTCGAGCGGCGCCGGCTTGGTCTTGGTCTTTATGAGGTAGAACGAACCGGTTGCCGCGGCACCCGTCGACTCCACATCGAACGGTTTGCGACCGCTGTAGAGCTGGTACAGAATGCTCGAAAGCGCGTAGACATCGATTGCGGGCGAGCGGCGAAGGGCCGCGATGCCTTCGATATCCTGCGTGAGCATCTCGGGCGCGGCGTATGCGGGCGTGGCAAAGCGCCAGATGTCGGCGCGCCGGGTGATCGTGTCATCGCCGAGGGCCATGGTCGCGGAGCCCATGTCGATGAGGCAGGGGTCAAAGGAGCAATCGACGATCTGCTGCTCGAGCGTTCGACTGGTGGTACGGAACATGATATTGGCGGGCGACAGGTCGCGATGGACGACCGGATTTACGAGTCCCTGGGTCATCAGGAGTGCGCGAAGCACGGCGTTTCCAACGGCGGCCACCATCTGGGTGGTTAGCCCGCCCGAGGCATCGTGCGGAAGCAAGGGCAGCGCCTGCTTGAGCGAGGTGCCCTCGACCCACTCCATGAGGATGAGCGGGTCGTCCTCGCACGATCCATAGCCATAGACGCGCGGAAATCCGCGCAGGTGCGAGACAGTGCACAGATGACGGTACTCCTCGAACAGCGCGGCGGTATTGGCCAGGTGCGCAGCCGCTTGCTCGGCGGAGCGGTCGGGGGCTTGGCCGGAAAGGATGGCATTGTCCTTGAGTAGCTTGACGGCAAAGACCTCGCCGCTCGTGTTGGTCGCGCGCAGCACGTGCCCGATGTTGCCGTTGTTGCGGTGGGCCGTCTGGAGAATAAGCGTCATAAACCGACGCTTGGCGTCGTCCTCGGCGCTGGGGTCGACCGCCACGGCGGTATCGAACGTATCGAGACGGACGAGTTTGTCGCCATAGGCGCTATCGGTAGTATCCATGGCGTTCCTTTGTCTGGCATGGGTTGCCGCACGTTTACGCGAGCAGTGCGGATATCGGTAAAGTACCATGATAGCCGCACTGCCCACGTATACCGCTGAGCATTGTCGTTTACGACACAGAAGGTAGAAGACGAAAGACGGACGGCGACCGTCTTCCGATCGCTGTCCGTGCTAGTCCACAATGACAAGGAATGTCGTGTAGAGACCCAGATGGAGCCTGTCGCTGTTGGCGATTTCCACGGGGGGATAGACTTTGCCGGGTTCGCGTTGGTCGCGCGGCGGCTCAATCACAATATCGCCGTCGCCCGCGCCCGATTCGAGCACTGTGCCGTTGGTCGATCCAAGGCCCTGGGCGTACCAGTGCTCACCCTCGAGCCAAATGCGAAGATGCTCGCGCGAGGCGTCGGCGCCTACATCGGTGATGCTGGGCGAGGTTTTGGGCAAAGAACCAATCACGGTGCCGCGCGGATCGCGTGTGAGGGGATGGATTTGCATGTCGGCGCAGTTGTCGGCATGGGTTCTGAGCAGACCGAGGTTGGGAGCGACGGTGTGCGGCTGCTCCAGGCTGCTCATAAAGCCGCGTCCGACGGTAGTTTCGGTGGTGCCAAAGTGCCCGCCCGTCTTGCTGGCGCAAAAGCGCTCGACGGTGGTCACGCCCTGAACGGGATCGGCGAGCGCCCCCGTTGCCACAAAGAGCATAAGGTAAAGCGTGCTTTTCTCGCGCACGGCATTGCCGTCAAAGTTGTCGATGCGATTGAGGGCATTTGCATATAGGCGGCTGTCCAGCTTGTAGCTGGCGAGAGCCGACATCATTTCGTTGGCGGCCGGACCGCGATAGTGCTCGGCGATTGCCCGATAGGCGGACTCGCCGCCGCCGAGCTTGCTGCAGATTGCCGAGGAAAGGTTGAGCGTGGTGACGGTAAAGTCGCTGTAGATGGAGGGCGCGCACTGGTCAGGCTTGCGATGGACGATGTAACGGGTGAGATACGAGCGGTTGGAAGAGCATTTCTCGAGCAGGGTACTGCCGAGATAAGAGTTTCCATTGATGAGCATTCGGGCGATCTCGAGATGTTTAAGACCGCCGAACGAGCGAATATCGTTATAGAGGACCGAGCAAGGCGTCTCTGCTGCCACGGATACCTCCTTTGATTGCTTCCTAGCCAATATGGCGATAGGAATTAATGGCCCCCGGTGGGCGACGTATTAAATGGCCGCGCAATATATAGCGTAACCAAAGCAACATTATAGGCCACATGTTCGAAATTGCAGGAAGCCTGAGAGATTTGGTTTGGACTGGACGGAAATCCCCCTCTGTCTTGATCTATAACAATTAGGACCGATTTTACTCGGTAACTGTTACAGATTGAGACGTTTGTGAACCGTGTCGACCGTTTGTCTCGATCTGTAACACGTAGAGGAAGATTTGCCCTGTAACTGTTACAGATTGAGACAATCAGCCGGGCCCACCTCGTCCGCCTCGTCATCTGTGGTTTACGTGGGGGCATGCGAAGCACGGGTATACTAACCGGCGGCGAATCTGCTCCATCGCTTAGAGCTGCTGCGTCTGGACGGCGCGTGATAGGGCTGCCAAAGCGATCGCCAGCGTGCTGAGCAACGTCCTCTCTGTGCGCACCCGTTTTTGTATGTATTAGCGCACTACCAAGCACGCCCGCGCGGCCGCATGCCGTGCCCATAGCGCGTGCAGATAAGGAACAACAACATATGCGTAATTCTGTATCTGACGTCACGGACGCCGAGATCCTGGACGAGGCCCGCGAGGCTATGACCCAGGCTGCCTTCGATGCCGCCGATGAGGCCAATGCTGCCCAGGCCGTCGAGTCCGCTACCGAGAGCCTGCCCGCCTTTGACGAGCTGGGGCTTTCCGACGAGATGCTCCGTGCTATCGAGAACCTGGGCTACACGGCGCCCACGCCCGTTCAGGCCGGCTCCATCCCCGTGGTGCTCGAGGGCCGTGACCTGCTTGCCGCCGCCCAGACCGGTACCGGCAAGACAGCCGCCTTTTTGCTGCCGACCATGAACAATCTGGAGCACATCGCTCCTCCCAAACCCGTGCGCGAGCGCGGCGGCCGCAACCGTCGTCGCGGTGCTAAAAAGCCCGAGGGCAACGGTCGAGGCCCCGTGATGCTCGTCATCACCCCTACGCGCGAGCTTGCCCAGCAAATCGACGAGGTCGCAAGCAAAATCGCCGACGTCACCGGCCATGTTGCCGTGACCGTCGTGGGCGGCGTGAGCTACAAGCCGCAGACCGCGGCACTTAAGTACGGCTGCGACATCCTGGTCGCAACGCCGGGCCGTCTGGTCGATCTGATCGAGCAGGGCGCCTGCCACCTGGACGAGGTTAAGGTCCTGGTGCTCGACGAGGCCGACCGTATGCTCGACATGGGCTTTTTGCCCGCCGTCCGGCGCATTGTGCGCGAGACGCCGGCCGAGCGCCAGACGCTGCTGTTCTCGGCGACCCTCGACGAGGAGGCCGTGGGCGAGATCACCGACCTGGTGAGCGACCCGGCTCGCGTGGAGATCGCACCTGCCACGTCGACCGCCGACACCGTCGATCAGTTTGTGTTCCCGGTGTCCATCGAGGCCAAAAACAACCTGCTGCCCGAGTTCCTCAAGAAGGAGGGCCCGGAGCGCACTATCGTCTTTATGCGCACCAAGCACCGCGCCGACAGCTGCTGCCGTCGTCTGGAACGTAAGGGCATCAAGGCCGCCGCGATTCATGGCAACCGCAGCCAGGCCCAGCGCGAGCGTGCCCTTTCGGCCTTCCGCGACGGTACCGTCGACGTGCTGGTGGCAACCGACGTGCTCGCCCGCGGCATCGACATCAGCGACGTGCGCTACGTCGTGAACTTTGACGTGCCGGCCGAGCCGACCGACTACATCCACCGTATTGGCCGTACGGGCCGCGCTGGCGAGCTGGGCTGGGCCATCACGTTTGTGACCGAGCAGGACGTCGACGAGTTCTACGAGATCGAGAAGCTCATGGACAAGACGGCCGATATTTACGAAGCCGGCGACCTGCACGTGGGTCCCAACCCGCCCGCCGTTGACCCCGAGCGCGATCCTGCCGCCTTTAAGGTGAAGAAGAAGACTAAGCGCGGCAAGTCCAAGAGCAAGAAGAAGCTTGAGCAGGCGCGTCGCGACGGCAAGCGCAACGGCGATGACTACGGCGATGTGGCCGGTCGTTCCAACCGCGGTCGCGACGAGCGTCGCGGCGACGGCGAGCGTCCGAGCCGTCCCAAGCGCGGCGGCAAGACCCGCGTGCGCGAGGGCGTTCAGGCTCGCGTGGACGAGGCTGTTGAGAGCGTGGCCCGCGAGGTGGCTGCCGAGGAGCGCGGCGGTGCTGTCGAGCAGGCCCCGCGTGGCAACCGTGCCGAGCGTCGTGCCAAGCAGTTCCAGGGCGAGGCGCATCGCCGCCGCCGCGAGGACGAGGATCGCGGTGGCCGTCGTCGTGTCGAGCGCGAGGACGAGGGCCACGGTTCGCGCGGTGGCAAGCGCGGTGCGGGCGACCGCCGTCGTTCCGGTCGCGACGGCGAGCGCGGCGGGCGCGATGAGCGCCGTGGCGGCGAGGGCCGTGGTGAGCGCGGTGCCCGCGGTGGCGAGTCCCGTGGCGGCAAGCGCTTTGAAGAGCGCGGTAGCCGCGGCGGCGAGCGTCGCGAGGGTGCTCGCGGCAATGGCGGCCGCGGCGGCGCCGCTCGTTCTAACGAGTCGCGCGATCGTCGTGACCCGCGTGCCAGCCGCGATCGTCGCGATGACTGGCGCAACTACGACGATACCCGCGAGGAGCGTCGCGGCGGCTATCGTGGTGGGCGTGGCGGCAACCAGGCCGGTTCCCGTGGCGGCCGCGCCGGCGGTCGCGATAACCGTGGCAGCTACGGCAACAGCCGTGGCGGCAAGCTCGGCGGCAGCTCCCGTCGCCCCGGCGACGGCGGCGGCAAGCGTAAATAACACACGCATCGCCCGCTAGAGCGAGGTGAACCAAGGGCCCCGAGCAACTACGCTCGGGGCCCTTTTTGTTTGCCGTATCCGATCGCTAGTTCAAATGTGATTTCCTCGGGAATGCATCTAGAGGATGCCGTGGGCCTGTTTCTTACCATGCGGCAATGGGTCCCATGGGGTGCGCCGTGCATTTTTTGGAGTATTCTGCAGTTCGAGTTGTCTGCATATGATTTGACGTCGTCAACGGTGGCTTTCGGATATCCCTAGCGAGCGTTCTGAGTCAGATTTCGTCGTTTTCCGGAGCAGGGGCGCGTCATTCTCGCCATGTCGGAACCCAAAATGACGCAGCGCCCTAAAGGTTTGCCCGCTCGGGGTATTGCTGGCGCGGTCACGTTGCAGAATACTCCGTTTTTTGCACGGGCCAGGATGGGGTACCTCGGGAGAACACGGCGGTATCCCGTAAATATATACAATCTGTACCGTAATTAATACAAAACGAAGAGGCAGACAGCGTAGGGTGGGTGCATTGGGGTGCTTGGTACATCAAAACGGGGACCCCACGTGCCGTATACTCTGGCTGGATGTGAAAGCGGCTTGACGCGTTGCCAGGCGTAGGGGGAGGGTGCCTCGATGAGCGTATTCGAAATTGTGTTTAGTCCGACGGGTGGAACGCAGAAGGTGTCTGGCCTTGTGGCCGGGGCACTGGACAAGAATACCGTTACCGTCGATCTGACCGTTAGCGGGCTAGATTTCAGCGCTGTCTCGATGACTGAGGACGACGTGGCCGTAATCTCTGTGCCGGCGTATGCCGGTAGAATCCCGGCTGTGGTGGCTGACCGGTTGGGCATGGTTCACGGCAACGGAGCGCGGGCCGTTCTGGTGTGCGTCTACGGAAACCGCGCGTTTGAGGACACGCTCGTAGAGCTGGAGGACGTTGCGAAGCATGCGGGATTCCGGGTGATCGCGGCAGTTGCAGCCATTGCAGAACATTCCATTGCGCGACAGTTTGCTGCTGGGCGACCGGATGCGCAGGATGCGGCGCAGCTCGCAGAGTTTGCGCAGCAAATTCAGCAAAAGCTGTTGGCTGAGGATACATCCGAGCCCTCTATTCCCGGCAATCGTCCTTATAAACAAGCCAGAGGTCACCGCATGGCACCCGAGGCAACAGAGGATTGTGTCTCCTGCGGTGCATGCGCCGCGGCGTGCCCCGTTGGTGCTATCGACAAAGGCGACCCCAAGCGAGCAGCTGGCGAGGCGTGCACCTCCTGCATGCGCTGCATCGCCGTATGTCCGCGAGGTGCTCGCAAGCTTGATCCCAACAAACTATCCACTGTTTCCCAGATGCTGAGCAAGGTTTGCGTCGTGCGGAAGGAATGCGAGCTCTTTATCTAGCGCATACGAAATTGGTGCAATGGGGCCAGGTTAATCTGCGCCGACCTGGTGCAAACAAACCTGTCCCCAATGCACCAGAGTGAGGAGTGTCCCCGAGTGCCGGCAGAAAAGGAACGTCCCTAAGTACCGCATAAATACCGTTTATCGGAGAAAAAATACCGTTCGCCGGTCATAATGATTGTTCTGGCTTTGGGCTTGTCTACAATAACCCCCGTAAAAAGAAATGCGGAAGGTTACCGAGTCCCCTCGGACGTGGGCCTAACCAAAGTCTTTGATCGCGAGCGTCTCAATGGGCGCATTCGATTGATTTTGGTTGGGCTATATTTATGAAGGGACATGTCACCATGGGTTTCTTTTCTCGCCTTATGGGTGGCTCGGATAAGCAGGCGACTGCGACTTCCGAGTTCGAAATCCTCGCCCCTGTTTCCGGCGAGCTTGTTAATCTAGAAAAAACCAATGACCCCGCTTTTAGCAGCCGTGCGGTGGGTGATGGCGTTGCCGTGGTTCCCCAAGAGGGAACGGTGTGCGCTCCTGTTTCCGGCACCGTCGCGGCGCTGTTTCCGACTGAGCACGCGCTGGGCATCATGTCCGATGACAGCTCCGCTCAGGTGATGCTGCATATCGGAATCGACACTGTTAAACTTGAGGGCAAGGGCTTCCATGCGCTTGTTGCCCAGGGTGACCATGTCGACGCGGGCCAGCCCCTCGTCGAGGTCGATTTCGACGTGGTTCGCGCTGCCGGCTTTGATCCCACGGTCTTCGTTATCGTGTGTGAGCGTTCGGAGAACTCGACTCTTCGTGAGCATGCTTCCGGCCCTGTTGCTGTTAAAGAGCCTGTCGTCTGGCTTTCCGAGTAAATTCTTGTGGTGGGTACCGTGGTTATCAAGCGAGTTTTTAACAACAACGTCGCAATGGTCACTTCGGACGATGGCTCCGAGCTCATCGTCATCGCTCGAGGCCTCTGCTTTGGCCGTCATGTCGGCGATGCCATCGACGAGGCATCAGTCGAAAAGACCTACGCGTTGCAGGAGGGAACTTCTCAGGATTCGCGTACGATCGACCGCTTGGCACATCTTTTAGAGTCCATCCCCACCGTCAACCTCGTGATTTCCGAGGACATCGTTCAGATGCTTCGTCGAGAGCTCAATGTCGATATCAATGACAAGATTCTCATCGCTCTCGCAGACCATATCAGCCTTGCTTTGGAGCGCGAGCGCAAGGGCGTCCCCTGTGAGAATCCGTTGCTGCTCGAGATTCAGCAGTTCTATCGCAAGGAGTATGCACTTGCGGGCCGTGCGCTGCAGATTATCAAGGAGTATATGGGCATCCAGATGAGCGAGGAAGAGCAGGGTTTCATTACCTTGCATATCGTCAACGCCACCATGCCGCAGCGCTCTGACCGCCTGATTGTTTCGGTCCAGCTTGTTCGCGACGTGCTTGCGATTGTTTCCGAGCGCTATGCCACGACCCTCGACGACACCTCGTTGCCTTACGAACGTTTCGTTCGCCACCTGCAGTTTTTTGCACAGCGAGCGCTCGATCCCGCGGCCGGGCAAATCAATGGCGACGCGCTGTTCCGAATCGATGAAACGGCGTATCCGTGCGCATTCTCGTGCGCGGATGCCATAGCCGCCCACTTGTCGTCTACCTATAACGTTGTCGTTACCGATGCCGAGAAGAGTTATCTCGCGTATCACATTGTTAACCTGCTTGGAGAACCTGGTCTCTAGGCATAACGTGCCCACACATCGATTGATATAAGGCAGGACTTACGGTCTTGTCCAGGGCACATCTGTCTTAATTTGCGGAAAAGGAAGGGGAGTACCGCTATGACCGCAAAAAAGAAGTTCAATTTCAAAGCGCCGTTGGAGGTGTTCGCGAAGTCGATCGTTCAGCCGATGATGTATCTCTCGGTTGCCGGCATCCTGCTCATCGTGGGCATCATTCTGACCAACAAGACCATTTGTGCTTTGGTCCCCGTACTGGGCTCCGGTCCGTTCCAACTTGTGGGCGCCGTTGTCTACCAGTCGCTGATGTTTATCATCAACAACCTCTCGATTCTGTTCTGCGTGGGCATCGCCGGCGCCATGGCAAAGAAGAACAAGGGCCATGCTTCGCTGATCGCCCTGATGTCGTTCTTCCTGTTCCTGCAGGCAAACAACATCGTGCTCAACGCCACCGGTTCTCTTGCCGATGCGAGCGGCATGCTCGGTCTTACCGGAACCGGCCAGGCCACCGTTATGGGCATCCAGGTACTCGATACCGGCGTGTTTGGCGGCATTATTCTCGGTTGCATCACCGGTGCCGTGTTCAACAAGTACTCGAACAAGCAGTTCCCCATTGCCCTTTCGATGTTCTCGGGCGTTCGCTTCCCGTTCCTGATCATGATCATCATTTCCTGGATCATGGGCGCTGGCTTCTGCATCGTTTGGCCTCCGGTTCAGGGTGCCATCTCCTCCGTTGCCGGCATCATTAAGGAGTCGGGCAACATCGGTCTGTTTATCTACGGCATGCTCAACAAGCTGCTCGTTCCCACCGGCCTGCACCACCTCATCTATACCCCGTTCCAGTTCTCCGATGTGGGCGGCACCCTGACGCTGGGTGATCAGGTTATTGCCGGCGCCTATCCCATCCGTGTTGCCGAGATGGCAATGACGGGCCAGCCCTTCTCCGATAGCACCTACTTCAACAGCTATACCTTCAACAACCTGTGGCCCTACATCGGTATCGGTCTCGCCTTTATCGTCACCGCTTACAAGGGGAACAAGGATAAGACCAAGGCCGTTATCATCCCGCTGATCATCACCGCCGTGCTCTCCTGTGTCACCGAGCCCATGGACTTCCTCTTTGTCTTTGCCGCTCCCGTGCTCTTTGTCGTTCACTCGGTTCTTTCCGGCATCTTCCTGGTCCTGCTCAAGGTCCTCTCCGTGCCCGCTTCGACTGCAGGCGGCATCATCAACATCGTGGTTTCCAACCTGGTCCTCGGTGTCGATAAGACCAACTGGCCGGTTATGCTGGTGCTTGGAGTCGTCAACGCCGCTCTGTACTTCTTCCTCTTCACCTTCCTCATCAAGAAGCTCAACCTTCACACGCCTGGTCGCGAGGAGGAGTCCGAGCTCGCCGAGTCCGTTGCCGAGGGCGAGGCCGCCGCGTCTGTCGCGGTGAAGCAGGGCGCTGTTGCCGCGGCTCCCGCAGAGGGCGTCGATGCGGGCATTGCCGACCTGGTCGCAGGTCTTGGCGGCAAGGACAACATCGAGGAGCTCGAGAACTGCTTTACGCGTCTCCGCGTGAACGTTAAGAACCCGGACCTCATCGATGAGAGCCTCATCAACCACGTGCCCAACAGCGGCATCAACCGCAACGGTAACAATATCCAGATCATCTTTGGCATGAAGGTCGCCGAGATGCGCGACAAAGTCGAGAACGCAATTGAGAAGGAGCAGTAAACAATGATCATTACTCTGTGTGGTGGCGGATCCACCTTTACCCCCGGCATCGTCAAGTCCATCGCCCTGCGCAAGGACGAGCTCGACGTTGACGAGATTCGTCTGTACGACATCAACGAGGAGCGCCAGCGCAAGATTGGCGTGCTCGTGGACTGGATTTTGCACGAGGACCTCGGCCTGGACATCAAGCTCACGGTGACCACCGACAAAAAGACGGCTTTCACCGACGCGAGCTTCGTGTTTGCTCAGATGCGCGTGGGCGGCTACGCCATGCGCGAGCAGGACGAGAAGATTCCACTGCGTCACGGCTGCGTGGGTCAGGAGACTTGCGGTTGCGGCGGCCTTGCCTACGGCATGCGCACCATCTTCCCCATGGTCGAGCTGATCGATGACGTTGAGAAGTATGCCAAGAAGGATTACTGGATTCTCAACTACTCCAACCCTGCCGCCATCGTCTCCGAGGGCTGCCGTGTGCTGCGTCCCAACGCTCGCATCATCAACATCTGCGACATGCCGATCGCGATTATCGACGTGGTTTGCGCCGCGCTCGATATCGACAAGAAGGATGTCGAGTACGATTACTTTGGCCTCAACCACTTTGGTTGGTTCACCTCGATCCGCCACAAGGGCGAGGAGGTGCTCCCGCAGCTGCGCGAGTACATCAAGGAGCATGAGATTCTGCTGCCCGACTCTTACCTCAAGGGCATGGGCTCGCTCATGGCAAAGAAGCCCGAGGAGGCCGTCGACGAGCACCCCGAGCAGAACCGCCACACCAAGGGCAGCTGGTACTACGTCTGGAAGGGCGAGTACGAGATCATGGAGTGCTTCCCGGAGTACCTGCCCAACACGTATCTGAACTACTACCTGCAGCAGAAGGAGTTCGTCGAGCACTCCAACCCCGAGCGCACCCGTGCTAACGAGGTTGAGGAGACGCGTGAGAAGAACCTCTTTGATGGTATCGACCATTACGAGAAGACGGGCGAGATCGACGAGAGCACGTTCTATGCGGGCAGCCACGGCGACTGGATTGCCGATCTGGCTATCGCTCTGAAGAACGACACCAAGCAGCGCTTCCTGGTCATTTGCGAGAACAAGGGCGCCATCCCCAACATGCCCTACGACGCTATGGTCGAGCTGCCTGCCTACATTGGCAAGAACGGCCCCGAGGTCATCAGCCGCGACAACATTCCGCTGTTCCAGCAGGGCCTCATGATGCAGCAGCTGAACTCCGAGAAGCTCATTGTCGAGGCTACGATCGAGGGTTCGTACGAGAAGGCGCTTAAGGCCTTTACGCTCAACAAGACCGTGCCGTCGATGAAGGTCGCCAAGGAGGTTCTCGACGACATGATCGAGGCCAACAAGGGTTACTGGCCCGAGCTTAAGTAAAAGCAACAGGGTCGCTGGCCGCATACCTGAAGCAATGCCCCGCCCACGTGATTGCGTGGGCGGGGCATTGTCGTTTGGTAACGCGTTTTATCAAATATGGCATTTATCTGCGATAATGTTCATTTTCACCGCTGATGGTGACATTTCATACCGCCTGCCGAACTGCGTGGAGACCTAACAACTTTTTAGGTCAGTGTTGTGCGTGTAGCAATTTCGCCCGGCCTCGCCTCCGGGCTGCCATGTGAGAGGGGATCTTATGGCTCGACTGCACGTAATGGAACGCAGCCACGCTCAGGCCGTCATGGACGACCTGCACGATGCACTCGGACGTCGTCTGGCGGTGAGTTCACTCGCCCCGTGCCCCGTCGAGTTTACGGCGGCGCTCGTCAACCTGTGCTCTACCCAGAGCTGCGGCAAGTGCACGCCCTGCCGCGTGGGCCTGAGCGCGCTGAGCGACCTGCTCGCCGATGTGCTCGAGGGCCGCGCCGACGAGTCCACGCTCAACTTGATTGAGCGCACGGCCCGCACCATCTACCTTTCGAGCGACTGCGCCATCGGCTACGAAGCTGGCGCCATGGCACTCACGGCCATTCGCGGCTTCCGCGACGATTTTGAGCACCACATCCGCGAGCACTCCTGCGGCTTTGACCGCGAGGCTCGCGTCCCGTGTGTCTCGGGCTGCCCGGCGCACGTCGACATTCCTGGTTACATCTCGCTCGTCGAGGCAGGCCGTTATGCCGACGCCGTCAAGGTCATCCGCAAGAACAACCCGCTACCGCTCGTCTGTGGCCTGGTGTGCGAGCATCCCTGCGAGATGCATTGCCGCCGTGGCATGGTCGACGACCCCATGAACATCCTCGCCCTCAAGCGTTTTGCCGTTGAGCATAGCGACCTCAACGACCACAAGCCACATGTAGTGGACAACACCGGTAAGCGCGTCGCCGTGATCGGCGGCGGCCCGGCCGGCCTTTCCTGTGCCTACTACCTGGCCGTGATGGGCCACAAGGTGACCATTTTTGAGCAGCGCCACCACTTGGGCGGCATGCTGCGCTACGGCATCCCCAGCTATCGTCTGCCGCGCGAGCGCCTGCAGGCCGAGATCGACTGGATCTTGAGCGCCGGCATCGACGTGGAGCTCGACCACTCCGTGAGCGGCGAGGAGCTCGCCCGTCTGCGCGACGAGTTCGATGCCGTCTACCTGGCCATCGGTGCCCACAGTGACAAGAAGCTCGGCCTTCCGGGTGAAGAGGCGCCCGGCGTGGAATCGGCCGTCAAGATGCTGCGCGCCATCGGCGATGACGAGCTGCCCGACCTGAGCGGCCAGCGCGTGTGCGTCATCGGCGGCGGCAACGTTGCCATGGACGTGGCACGCTCCGCCGTGCGCTGCGGTGCCGAAAAGGTAAGCATCGTCTACCGCCGTCGCATCTGCGATATGACGGCCCAGGACGCCGAGATTGCCGGTGCCCAGGCCGAGGGCTGTGAGGTGCTGGAGCTCACGGCGCCGCTCGCCATCGAGACGGGCGAAGATGGTCGCGTGAGCGGCCTGCGCGTGCAACCGCAGATTATCGGCGAGCCCCGCCGCGGTCGTCCGGCTCCGCGTGCCGCCGCTACGCCCGAGCGCGTCATCCCCTGCGAGCGCGTGTTTGTCGCCATTGGCCAGGACATCGATTCCAAGCCGTTTGAGGACATGGGCATCGCCTGCAAGTGGGGTTGCGTGGTCACCGACTCGGACGGTGCCGTGCCCAACTTCGATGGCCTCTTTAGCGGCGGCGACTGCCAGACCGGCCCCGCCATCGTCATCCGTGCCATCAACGCCGGCCGCGTGGCTTCGGCAAACATCGACCGCTATCTGGGCTTCGACCACAAGATCAAGCTCGACGTGGAGCTGCCGACCGTTCAGTTTAAGGGCAAGCACGAGTGCGGCCGCTGCGAGCTGGGTGAGCGCGAGGCCGGCGAGCGTATTCACGATTGGAATCTGGTCGAGCAGGGCCTTACCGAGGAGGAGGCGCGCCAGGAGGCAAGCCGCTGCCTGCGTTGCGACCACTTTGGTTTTGACGCGTTCCGCGGAGGGAGGAACCTGGAATGGTAGAGCTCAACAACCCCACTGTCAGCGATAACACCGAAAGCGGAGCACTCAATATGGTCAAGCTCACTATCGATAATTGCGAGGTCGTGGTGCCCGAGCACACCACGATCCTGGACGCGGCCAAGTCCGTCGGCATCCAGATTCCCGCCCTGTGCTACCTGCGCGATCTGAACGAGATCGGCGGCTGCCGCGTGTGCGTGGTCGAGGTTGAGGGCTGCGACCAGCTGGTTGCCGCCTGCAACAACTACGTGCTCGATGGCATGGTGGTCCACACCAACAGCCCCAAGGCCCGCGAGGCGCGCCGCACCAACGTGCAGCTGCTGCTTTCGCAGCACGATTCACGCTGCACGAGCTGTGTGCGCAGCGGTAACTGCAACCTGCAGACCATTGCCAACGACCTGGGCATTTTCTATCTGCCGTATCAAAGGCATTTGGCGGGCGAGGGCTGGGATTTCGATTTCCCCATCATCCGCGAAAACGACAAGTGCATTAAATGCATGCGCTGCATCAAGGTGTGCGAGAGCGTACAGGGCCTAGGGATTTGGGACCTGACCAACCGCGCCACGCATACCGCCGTGGGCACCCGCGGGCGCGTGCCGATCGGCAAGACCGATTGCGTCGCGTGCGGCCAGTGCATCACGCATTGCCCGACGGGCGCGCTGCGCGAGCGCGACGACACCGAGACCGTGTTTGACGCCATCGCCGATCCCGACAAGATCGTGCTGGTGCAGATTGCGCCGGCCGTGCGTAGCGCCTGGGGCGAGGAACTCGGCATTTCGCGCGAGGAGGCAACCGTTGAGCGCCTGGCCTGCGCGCTGCGCCGCGTTGGCTTTGAGTACGTGTTCGATACTGATTTCTCGGCCGACCTCACCATCATGGAGGAGGGCTCCGAGCTGCTCGAGCGCCTGGGCGCCGCCAAGGGCGAGGGCGACAGCCGCGGCTGGCCCATGTTTACGAGCTGCTGCCCGGGCTGGGTGCGCTTTGTGAAGGCGCGCTATCCGGAGTTTGTCGACAGCCTGTCTACGTCCAAGTCGCCGCAGCAGATGTTTGGCGCCATCGCCAAGACGTACTACGCCAAGGTGCTGGGCGTGGAGCCCGAGCACCTGTTCGTGGTGTCCGTGATGCCGTGCACAGCCAAGAAGGCCGAGTGCGCGCTGCCGAACATGGTGGGCGAGGGCGGTGCGCCCGATGTGGACGTTGCACTGACGGTGCGCGAGATGGTGCGCATGATCCGCGCAAGCCACGTGAGCGTGGACACGCTGGTCGAGGAGCCGCTCGATACGCCGCTGGGCTTTGGCACGGGCGCGGGCGTGATCTTTGGCGCCACGGGCGGCGTGATGGAGGCTGCCGTGCGCTCGGCCTATTACCTGGTGACGGGCAAGAACCCGGATGCGGATTTCTTTACCGACGTGCGCGGACTCGACGGCTGGAAGAAAGCTGTGGCCGATATCGATGGCACCAAGGTGCGCGTCGCCGTGGCGCACGGGTTGGGCAACGCCGCCCGCCTGCTCGACGCGATTCGCGACGGCCGCGTGAACTATGACTTCGTTGAGGTCATGGCATGCCCGGGCGGCTGCGTCGGTGGCGGCGGTCAGCCCATCCACGACGGCTGCGAGCTGGCAGCCGAGCGCGGCCAGGTGCTGTGGGGGCTCGATGCGAACGCCGATATTCGCTTCTCGCACGAGAATCCCGATGTCCAGGCGTGCTACCGCGAGTTTTTGGGCGCGCCGCTCTCGCCGCTGGCCGAGGAGCTGCTGCATACCGACCATCACGCCTGGTCGATGCCCAATGAGGGGGCGTGCTAGCGATGCGCGCGTTTAATGTTGAGATGACGCGCCGGGGGTTTGCCTCGGCGCTTGCCGCGGGTGCGTTGTCGCTTGCGCTGGTTGGCTGTGGTGGCGGGTCTGTCGTGGCCGGGTCTGCTGCGGGCTCGGCTGCCGGGTCTGCCGCCGACGGTGCCGCTGTCGAGCCGGTTGAGGTACACGTCGCCTCGCTCAAGGGTCCGACGTCGATCGGTCTGGTGCAGTTTATGGACCAGGCAGACGAGGGTGCCACGGATAACGAGTTCGACTTTGCGATCAGCGCCGCGGCCGACGAGGTCGTGCCCAAGGTCATTCAGGGCGATGTCGATATTGCCCTGGTGCCCGCCAACGTGGCGAGCGTTCTTTACAACAAGACCGAGGGTGCGGTCCAGGTCATCGATATCAACACGCTGGGCGTGCTGAACGTGGTGACGGGCGACGCGAGCGTGGCCTCTTTTGGCGATCTGGCGGGTCGTACCGTCTACATGACGGGCAAGGGCACCACGCCGGAGTACGTCATGAACTATCTGCTGGAGCGCGCGGGCCTGACCGGCCAGGTGACGCTCGAGTTCAAGAGCGAGCCCACCGAGGTGCTGTCGGCCCTGCTTGCCGACCCGTCTGCCGTGGGCGTGCTGCCGGAGCCGTTCAAGACCGCGGCCATCGCCAAGAGCGAGGGCAAGCTGTCGGCGCCGGTAAGCCTGACCGATGTGTGGGATGAGCTGGCGGGTGACACGGGTTCGCGTATGCTGACGGGTGTGACCGTGGTTCGTCGCGCGTTTGCCGAGGAGCATCCCGAGGCTGTGGCAGAGTTCTTGCGCTGCCATGCGGCGAGCGTGAAGGCCGTCAATGCGATACCGGCGGACTGGGCGCAGGCCGTGGTCGATGCGGGTATCGTCGATAACGCCGCGATTGCCGAAAAGGCGATTCCCGGGTGCATGCTTGTATGCCAGACGGGGAAAGATATGAAGGCGGCGCTCGGTGGGTACCTGCAGGTGCTGGCCGATGCGGATGCAAGCGCCGTGGGCGGCAAGCTCCCGGCTGATGATTTCTACTACATGGAGTAGCCCGTGCGTGCGTTTGCTCGACACATGACAAAGCGTATGAAGGCGGTGGCGGCAGCAGGTGCCGTTGCCGCCTTTTGGCTTGCCGTGTGGGCTTTCGCGGCGGCGCTGGTGGCACAGCCGCTGATTTTGCCGGGGCCGGGCGCTGTTGTGGTGGCGTTGCTGCGGCTGGTGTGCGATGCCAACACGTGGGCGATTCTGGTGGGCTCAGGCGCACGAATCTTGGGCGGACTGGCGCTTGCCGCGATCTGCGGCGGTGTACTGGCGGGAGTCTCGGTGCGGTCGCGGACGTTTGCCCGTCTGGTGGCGCCGGCGCTTTCGTTTGTAAAGGCGACGCCGGTTGCCTGCGTGGTGGTTCTGCTGCTCATTTGGCTGGGGTCGGCGCGCGTGAGCATTGCAGCGGTCTTTTTGATGGCACTGCCGGGCGTGTATTTTTCGCTGGTCGAGGGTTTGGCACAAGTGGATAAGCCGCTGGAGCAGATGTTTCGTCTGCATGGTGTGCGGGGTTGGCGTCTGTTTTGCGCCCATACCTGGCGCGAGGTCCTGCCGTTTGTGCTTTCGTGCGCCCGGGCCGTGATTGGCATGAGCTGGAAGGCCGGCGTGGCGGCGGAGCTGATCGGCATGGCGACGGGCACCGTGGGCGAGCGTATCTATCAGGCAAAGCTGCTTATCGAGACAGCGGATCTGCTGGCGTGGACCGTGTTGGTCGTGGCGGCATCGTGGGCATGCGAGCGTGTGCTGGTGTGGTTGCTGCGGGCTTCGGGGCCCGCGGCATGGCGTGTGGCCGTGCGGGCGCGTGGGCGCGGTGCTCGCGGGCGTGCGGCCTCTGCTGGCGCCGGCGCTGCGGCGGTGCTTGCGCTTGCCGTGGGCGATCGTGCGCCCTGGGCACCGGCGCTCGACGGTCTGGTGCTCAACGTACCCGCGGGCGGGCGTGTTTGCGTGATGGGCGCTTCGGGCGTGGGCAAGTCGACGTTGCTCGCCCTGGCGGCGGGGGAATGCGTGCCGTGTTCGATGGTGTTTCAGGGCGCGCGCTTGGTCGAGTCCGCCTCGGCGCTGGATAACGTGCTGGTGTGTGCCGATGCGCGCGTGGACGCCTCGAGTGCCGCAGCCCTGTTGCGCCTGCTGGTGCCGGGGGTCGATGTACATGCTCGTGTGGCCGAGCTCTCGGGCGGGCAGCGCCGTCGCGTCGAGATTGCCCGAGCCCTGCTGTGCGGCGGTTGCGCCGTCATTCTGGATGAGCCCTTTACCGGCTTGGATGTCGCTGCGCGTGATGCGACGGCCGGCGTCGTGCTCGAGCTGCTCGATGGCCGAACGCTCCTGCTCGCCACACATGACCCCATCGACGCTCAGGCGCTCGATATCTCGGACGTCATCACGCTCTAAATACTTACTCAGCAACAAAATGACCTGTTTTCCGTTCCCATGGGGTCAGATGTGGTATTCTATCTGCGGGGTAATACTTAAGAATACTAAGTAATACCAACGCCGCAGAAACATACTCCGGATGCGGGCCAATCGGGTTGCCTTCACAGCCCGTCGCCCAGCCGCGTGGCCCGCATCTATCCGCACCACCGTCGTTTCAAAAAGGAAGCGCCATGGCAGAACACATGACCCCGGTTGTCGCGAAGGTCTTGCCCGAAGAAAAGGCAGCCTTCGCGGCGGCAACTCAGCTCGTGGGCACCACGCCGTCCAACGCCATTCGCATGTTTATCGCCGCGTTTAATCGTTGTGGCACCTTTCCGTTCGACATCTCGCCCAACGGGGCTTTTGGCATTGCGCCCGATTCTCATCAACAATGACTGTCCCAAACTGCCGGCACTTGGGGACGTTCCTTTTCTGCCGACAGTTAAGGAACGTCCCTAAGTGCCGGGTTTTGAGGAGGTTGGCATGCTCAATGCGCTGGTTTGGGCGCTTGCCTGTTTTGGCGTCGTCGCTGCCGATATTGCCCTGAGTATGGTTCTGTTCTCCGTGCTAGACATCGTGTCGGCGCTGACGGGTTTCCCGGTCGACAACCTCGATATCCAATGGTTCCAGGCTGCCGCTCAGACGGCGTCGTTTTTGATGGCGCTGCTTTGGTGGCGTTATCTGTGGCCGCGCTCGTTTATGGCGCGCTGGCAGGGCGTGCGCCCGCTTGGCGGGGGATTGCGTAGCGTGTGGAAGCGCATTGCCTGCGTTATCGTGATCGGCTTTGCCCTGCAGGTGGTCGTTGGCTACGTGACCGACGCCGTACTGTCATTGTTGCCCGAGGTCGCGGCCGATTACAGTGAACTTGTCGAGGAAACGGGCATGGGCGACACGAGCTACCTGGCCGTCCTGACCACGGTGCTCGGCGCTCCGTTTTGTGAGGAGTTGCTGGTGCGCGGCATCATTTTTGAGTTTTCGCTCCGAGCGTTTAACCCGCGGTGCCGCCCACTTTGGAAGCTCCGACGTCACGTGCGACCGCAAGACGGCGTCATGGTGCCCTGGGTGGCTCCGAGTACCTGGGGCGTCGCCGCGGCAATCGTACTGCAGGCGGCGGTCTTCGGCTTTATGCACATGAACTGGGTGCAGGGCTGCTATGCGGGCGCTGCCGGTCTCATTTTTGGCTGGGTGCTCGTGACGACCGGAAAGCTTCGCTACACGATCCTGTTGCACTTTGCCTTTAACGCCGGGTCATACCTCATGGGCCTGCTGTGGTTTGTGAACACGCCGCTCGACGTGGTGGTCACGGTTGCCATCGCCGGCTTTGTGCTGGTAGAGGCGATGCGGTCGCTCAGGCAGGCCTGCCAGACGGATCGTCCCTACCAGCAAGCGTGATTCCCTTAAGGGCCAACGTGGATAAAAACAAATCTGCTGTGATTCCCTTAAGGAAAACACGGCTAGGCGTGTCTGAGCGTGTTCCCCCTAGGGAAATCACGACTGGAGACAGCCCAAGCGTGTTCCCCCTAGGGAAAACACGCTTGGGCGATGAGGAGACGTCGGCTGGCCAAGAGACGTCGGCTGGCCCTCGCCACGCTAGTTGCGCCTGCCGCCGCCGTTGGCGCCCTGCCGTCCCTGGGCGGCGCGGTTGCGGCCTGCGGTGTTCTGCGCGCGCGACATGCCGCCGTGCCCCTTGTTGCCCTTGGCCCCCTTGGCTCCAGCGCCACCGTGGGCCTTGCCGCCCTTCTTGCCGGTGCCATGCCCACCGCCGGCAGACGTCTCGCCCGGGCGTGGCGGCACGGGGCGGATCAGGCAATGCTTGGTATAGCCGATCAGGTCACGACGCCCGGCCTTCTCTAGCGCCTCGCGCACCAGCTTGTAGTTCTCGGGCTTGCGATACTGGATGAGCGCGCGCTGCATGGCCTTCTCATGCGGGTCGCGCGCCACGTAGATCGGCTGCATGGTGCGCGGATCTACACCGGTGTAGTACATGCAGGTCGACATGGTGGACGGGGTGGGGTAGAAGTCCTGTACCTGCTCGGGCATGTAGCCCATGTCGCGCACGGCTTCGGCAAGGTCCACGGCTTCCTTCATGGTTGAACCGGGGTGGCTCGAGATCAGATACGGCACCACGTACTGCTTGAGTCCGTATTCGCGATTCAAGCGTTCAAATTTACGGCAGAATGCGTCGTAGACAGCTCGGCTCGGCTTGCCCATCACGGACAGCACCGCGTCGCTCACGTGCTCGGGCGCTACGCGCAGCTGGCCCGAGACATGGTGTTCCAGCAGCTCGCGTAAAAACTCGTCCGAGGCATCGGCCATGGTGTAGTCAAAACGGATGCCGCTGCGCACGAAGACCTTTTTGACGCCCGGCAGCTGGCGCAGGTCGCGCAACAGCTGCGTGTAGCCGCTTTCGTCGACCACCATGTTCTTGCATACGCTCGGCCACAGACAGCGCTTGTTCTTGCACACACCGTGCTTGAGCTGCTTGTCGCAGGCGGGGCGGCTAAAGTTGGCCGTTGGTCCACCCACGTCGTTGATGTAGCCCTTAAACTCGGGATCTCGCGTGAGCAGCTCGGCCTCGCGCATGATCGAGTCGTGGCTGCGCATCTGCAACACGCGGCCCTGGTGGAAGGTGAGCGCGCAAAACGAGCACTCGCCAAAACAGCCGCGGTTGGAGCTAATGGAAAACTTGATCTCAGCAAAGGCCGGCACGCCGCCTGCCGCGTCGTAGTCGGGATGCCAATCGCGTGCGTAGGGGAGTTCGGCAACCTCGTCCATCTCGTCGGTGGTGAGTGTTGCCGACGGCGGGTTCTGCACCACGTACACGCTGTTGGGATATGGCTCTACCAGGCGATGCCCGGTGATGGGGTCCATATTCTGCTGCTGCACGTTAAAGCTGCGCGCGTAGTTGAGCTTGTCGGCGGCAAGGTCATCCCAGCTGGGCAGCAGGTCGTAGTCGTAGACCTCGTCGAGCGAGCTGGTGCGGTAGACGGTGCCGTTGATATAGGTAATCTGATCGACGGGCAGTCCCGCGTCGAGCGCGTCGGCGATCTCGACGATCGCGTGCTCGCCCATGCCGTAGATGAGGATGTCGGCGCCCGAGTCGAGCAGTACCGAGCGCTTGAGTTTGTCCTGCCAGTAGTCGTAGTGGGCCAGGCGACGCAGGCTTGCCTCGATACCGCCGATAATGATGGGGGCATCCTTGAAGGTCTGGCGGATGAGGTTGCCGTAGACCGTGACGGCGCGATTGGGACGGCGCCCCTCCTCGCCACCGGGGGTATAGGCGTCGGTGTGGCGGCGGTGCTTGGTTACCGAATAGTGGTTGACCATGGAGTCCATGTTGCCGGCGCTGACGAGAAAGCCCAG
>DBEZQF010000231.1:0-9115 GCA_048254795.1 Collinsella sp.
CCTTCTTCCTCTTTCCGGACATGCCGTCCTCCGATCTCCCGGGGCCGGCCGGTCCGGCCCTCAGGGTATCGGGTTCCCACATTCATCCGCACATGTGCGGATGAATGTGGGAGGTGTTCGGATGAAGTCGATAATCAAGGGTCGAAACGCCCGAGACCGGCACCGAATTTACCTACGACGATGCGCTGTCCACGACGTTTAAGGTGCTGTCGCCGGCCGATGCGTATCGCAAAAACGAAGAGACCGGCATATGGACCGATATGTCTGGCGACACCGACTTTATGGCCGCCAAGGTTGCCGACGGTATCGACGTGCACATTGTGGGCGTGGTGCGACCCAACGAGACCGCCAACGCGAGCGCGTTGTCCCCGGGCATTGCCTACACGCATGCGCTGACTCGCCAGCTTATGGAGCGCGCCGCAAATTCGCAGATTGTGCAGGAGCAGCTTGCCCACCCCGAGACGGATGTCTTTACGGGCAAAACCTTCGACGAACTGCAAGGCGAGGCCAAGCAAGGCGTTGATCTGGGCAGCATGTTCAGTGTGGACGAAGCGGCGCTCAAGAGTGCGTTTTCGTTCGATACATCTGCGCTTTCGGGTGCGGCCGGCGGTATCGACCTTTCTGGTATTGACTTGTCCGGGCTGGACATTGACCTTTCGGACGTTGGAAAGGACGTCGACTTCAGCGACATCATGGCCAAAGCACCGGCCCCAGATTTCTCGGGCATCTTTGACGGTCTGGAACTCACGCCCGAGCAAATGCGGCAGGTGGGAACGCTTGTCAACCAACTGTTCGAGGGCTTTTTGCAGTCTGATCAGTTTAAGGCACTGTCGCCCGAAGATCTTAAGGACGCGTCAAAGCTCACCGCCGCATTCTCGACGTATCTTGAGAATGATGACACAGCCCAGCAAATCCTGGCCCAGCTCAAAGCGCTCGGCGGCGATGCCCTGGCCGAGCGTCTGCAGCAGGCGATGAGCGACTATGTGCAAAAGCAGCTGGCTCCGTATCTGCAGCAGGCTATGGATCAGGTGATGAAGGCAATCAGCGAGCAGATAGCGTCGACGGTATCATCCCAGCTCAAGGCGGGCGCGGCAGGGCTTATGGACCAGATGGCGACGCAGATGTCTTCGAGTTTTGCCAACCTAGCGAGCGCTATGCGTGTGGATGCGAGCGCCTTTGCCCGCGCCATCCATTTCAACATGGACGCCGAGGACCTGAGTTCGCTCATGATGAGCTATGCCAAGGCGTCGAAGCTCACCTATGATAACAATCTGGTCACACTGGGCTATGCGGACGAGGCCGATCCCATCTCGGTTAAGATTTTCCCGCGCGACTTTGAGGCCAAGGAGCGCGTACTCGATCACATCGATGCGTACAACAAGCAGGTCAAAGCCGCTGGCCACGATGATCGGGCAATTTCGTACACAGACTACATGGGTATCATCATGGGTTCGGTGACCGACATCGTGAACACCATCAGCTTGGTGCTCATCGCATTCGTGAGTATCAGCCTGGTCGTGAGCTCCATCATGATCGGCATCATCACATACATCAGCGTGCTGGAGCGCAAAAAGGAGATTGGCATCCTGCGTGCGATCGGCGCGTCGAAGCGTAACGTGGCAAACGTGTTCAACGCCGAGACCTTTATCGAGGGCCTCATTGCCGGCGTCTTTGCCATTGTCGTCGTGGTGCTCGTGAGTTTCCCGGTCAATGCCTGGGCACTTGCGGTCAAACAGGTTCCCAACCTGATGAGCCTGCCCGTGCAGGATGCGCTGGTACTCATCGCGATTTCGGTGCTGTTGACGGTCGTTGCCGGCCTGCTGCCTGCTCGCAGCGCATCCAAGAAGGACCCCGTCGAAGCCCTGCGCTCCGAATAATGCGACAAAGGGACAGTCCCTTTGTCACATTGAGTGGCATGTAAATCGAGGTCTAATACTTTTCACTCGTTCACTTTTCGGGAAAACCATTCACCTTCGTTGCATAGGGACGGCTGGAGGGGTAGTGGGTGCCGGGTGACCGCTTCTGTCTTGGGCGGATTGTCGACTTGGGCCTCCGACGCGCCGCGCTAGAGGTATCTTGCCGCGAACTTCTCGAGTTCGGTGTCGCTTACGTTGTTGAGGACGCCGCCGTCAACGATCTTTGCGCCTGGAGCGCTTGCTCTAAGGATCGACGCTGTCTTGCCCATTCCGCTCCCGCCCGAGGTGGCAAACAGGACGATTGTTTTGCCCGTCAGGTCGTAAGACTCAAGGAATGTGCTGACAATCGCCGGAGCTACGTACCACCAGATGGGAAATCCCAAAAAGATGGTGTTGTAGTCTTCGATGTGCTCGACTCTGGAGGTTATGACGGGGCGGCAGGAGGGGTCGGCTGCCTCGAGTGTGCTGCGGCTCTGTTTGTCACGCCAGTCAAGGTCGGCGCTTGTGTATGGATTGGCGGGTACAATGGCGAACAGGTCGCTGTCCGCTACACGAGCCAGGCGACATGCAACGTCCTTCGTGGTACCCGTTGCGCTGAAATATGTCACAAGTGTCTTAGCCAATGGAGTTCCTTTCGTTGCTGTGGTTTGGGCCTTATGCTGAGGTGCGTTTGGCGCTTTCTCATGACCGCGATGCCGTGCGGTTTGTCCTGCATTCGGTTGAGGCGTTGCGTAGCCGGTAGATGAGATAGTCAAGGTGCTCGAGTTTCTGCTGTCCCGAGTGGATATCGTCGAGCAATTCGCGACGATAACGTTTTAGTAGACAAATGCGCGCGCAGTCGCTGGCGGCCGAGCTGTATAGCTCGATGAGATCTTCGCTGCAGCCGGCGTCGTGTAGGCCGTCGATGATGTTGTCGTCCATGTCGTCACTTTGCGATTTTGACTTTGGTAGTGCCAGCAAGCGGCTTTTCGCCGGGACGGGCCTTGGGACCAACGAGTGCGTGCGGTTGATAAAGCTCCTCGAGGAAGTCGATCTCGGCGGGGGAGAGCGTTATGTCGAGCGCAGCTACGGCGTCGTCGACTCGCTCGGGCTTGGAACAACCCACGATGGGTGCCTCGACCCCACGCGCCCAGTGCCACGCCAGCGCAATCTGCGGCATTGGCGCGTCGTGATCGGCGGCAACCTTGGCCACTCGCTCAACGATGGGCATGTCGATGGCACGGTCATGGTCATACTTATTGGCCATGGTCGTGTCGGTGGTGCCACGTGTGCTCGAGCTATCCCATGTGGGGCGGCAGAGGTGTCCCGACGCCAAGGGGCTGTATGGCGTAAGGGCCATGTCAAACTGGCGGCACACCGGAATCATCTCCCGCTCGTCCTCTCGGTACAGCAGGTTGTAGTGGCACTGCATGCTCGTAAAGGGCGCCCATCCGTGGTCGCGCGCGACGATCTGCAGGTTGTGCAGCTGGTAAGCATACATAGCGCTGGCGCCAAGCGCGCGAACCTTGCCCTCGCGTACCAAGTCGTTGAGCGCCTCCATGGTCTCTTCCATGGGGACGTCGTAATCGAAGCGGTGAATGATGTAGAGGTCTAGGTAATCGGTGCCCAAGCGCTTGAGCGAGCCTTCGATCTCGCGTTTGATGGCGTCGGCGGAAAGGCCGCCCTCGTTGAAGTGAACCTTGCTGGCCAGCACGACTCTCTCGCGAGCGATGCCCAGATTGCGCAGGGCGGCGCCTATGTACTCTTCGCTCGTGCCAAAGCTGTAGCAGTTCGCGGTATCGATAAAGTTGATTCCGGTGTCGAGCGCGCGTTTGATGACGGCGCGTGTGTCGTCGGGTCCGATGGTCCACTGATGAAAGTCGGGGCTGGGCTCGCCAAAGCTCATGCCTCCTAGGCAGAGTTTAGAGACTTTGATACCGGAACGTCCGAGAGTTGTGTACTGCACGATGCTCCTATTTCTGGTTCTCAACGTCGGGCTTCCAAGCGGCATATTGCGCAAGCTTCTCGGGCGTGCGCTCATAGAAGCGTTTCCCGCGATCGAGGGTTGCCATGGCGGTCATGTCGCTATCTGTGAGCTCGAAGTCGAAGACATCGATGTTGTCGGCGATGTGCGTCGGATTCTTGGAGCCTGGAATGACGATATTTCCCTCTTGGATATGCCAGCGCATAATGATTTGAGCAGGCGTTTTGCCATACTTGACAGCGAGGTCTCGCACGACGGGCTCGTCCATGATGCTGCTGTTACCGCGCCCGCCGAGCGGGTACCACGCCTGCAACGCAATGTCGTGCTGGGCGAGCAACTTCTTCAGTTCGGTCTGCGGGAAATACGGATGGCACTCGACCTGAATAAGGGATGGAACGATCTCGCAATTTGCGAGAAGCTTCACGATTTCGTACTCGTCGAAATTGGAGATTCCGATGGAGCGGAGCTTGCCTTCCTTGTACGCGATCTCAAGCTTCTCATAGCCCGCCAAGTAGTCGCCTGCGGGTTGGTGCAGAATCATGAGGTCGATGTAAGGCGTGTTCAGACGCTTGAGCGTTTCGTCGACGGCGGTGTCGCTGTTGTAAAAATAGGGCCAGAGCTTGGTTTCGAGATACACGTTTTCGCGCGGCAAGTCTGATTCGCGCACGCCACGACCCACTGCTCGCTCATTCACGTATGCATTGGCAGTGTCGATGAGCTCATACCCCATGCCGAGTGCGGAGGTAACCGACGATTGGGCATCGTCGGGTTTAAGCAGATACGTGCCAAGTCCTAGCTGGGGGATTTTGATGCCGTTATTGAGCGTGATGTATTCCATGCGTTTCCTTTCTCGATGGTTCTCTTCTGTAACGATAGTTTCGAGATTTGATAATGTATATTGCTTATATCGACTAGCTAGATATACGGATTACGTATGTAGAATGAAACGGACCGAATGAGGTTCCCCGTTGTGCACGAAGGGGCAAGTATGGAGCTGCGAACACTGCGTTATTTTCTTGCTGTGGCCCGCGAGGAAAACATGACCGAAGCTGCCAACGTGCTACATGTGACGCAGCCCACGCTCTCGCGCCAGATAGCTGATCTTGAGCGCGAGCTGGGCGTGGAACTGTTCGAGCGCACCAATCGATCGTGCGTGCTCACGAGCGATGGCATGCGCCTGCGCCAACGCGCCGAGGAGATTGTCTTGCTGGTGGAGCAGACCGAGCTGGAGTTGGCGGATCGGGAGCTCGGCATTACGGGCGTTATCCGCATTGGCGCCGGCGAAACCAAATCGATGCGGCTGGTGCTCGATGCCTTTGCAGAGCTGCATCGGAATTATCCCGGAGTGACGATTGAGCTCTATACCGGTAACGCCGATGCGGTGGAGGAGCGTCTGGAGCGTGGCCTGCTCGACTTTGCGTTGTTGCTGGAGCCCGTTAACGTCGAGAAATACGAATGGATTCGTATGCCCGAGACGGATCGAGTCGGTGCTGTTGTTGCTGCGAGCGGTCCATGGGGCGGCCGGGACGTGCTGACGCCTGCGGACGTGGCGAATATGCCGCTGCTGGTGAGTTCGCGCACCTCGAATCGAGCGCTGGACCTAGAAACGTGGTCGAGTGGCGTCCTTGGCGTCGATGAACTCAACATCGTGGGGCATTTCGACCTGATCGGCAACGCGTCACATCTGGTGCGTTCGGGCGTTGCGTGTGCGGTTAGCATTGGAAGCTTGCTGCAGATAGATGAAGGCAGCGATTTGCGTTTTGTCCCATTTGAGCCGCCGCTTACCATTGCGTCGTATCTGGTATGGAAAAAATATCGCCTGCGTTCCCGCGCCTGCGAAGAGTTTCTGAACCGTTTGAATAGGATGTGACAAGGGGGCAGTCCCTTTGCTGCATTGATTTGAGGGTAGATGTTGATGATTCTATCGTTGGCCCCTATGGAGGGGATTACCGGGCATGTGTTCCGTCGTGTGCATGCGGAGTGCTTCGGTGCGCTCGATTGCTATTACACGCCGTTTTTGCCGCCGCCGCGGGTGGGAAACCGCTTTGGCGGCAAGGCGTTTAAGGAAGTCGATCCGGCTAACAACCAAGGGCTCAACGTGGTGCCCCAGCTCATGTCCAAGAACGCGGACGAGTTTGTGTGGGCGGCACAGGTGCTCGCCGACATGGGCTATCGGGAGGTCAATCTCAACCTGGGTTGCCCTTCGGGAACGGTTGTCGCTAAGGGCAAGGGCTCGGGTTTCTTGCGCAATCTCGACGAGCTCGAGGTGTTCTTGAGTGATGTGTGCGAGCGGTCGCCGTTGCCGGTATCGGTAAAGACCAGGCTGGGGCTGGAGAGCGACGACGAATACGAGCGCGTGCTCGATCTGTATTGCCACATGCCGCTGGCAGAGCTGATCGTGCATCCGCGCGTACAGAAGGACCGCTATATGGGCTCGCCGCGCAAAGAGTTTTATGGCGAGACGCTGGAGCGCGCGCCGTTCCCCGTGGCCTATAACGGCGACATTTTCGATCTTGAGGATATGGACGCACTGATGGAGGCCTATCCCGGGACACGCCATGTGATGCTGGGGCGTGGCTTGCTTGCGAACCCCGCGCTGGCTCGCATGGTCAAGGGCGGCCCCGCTGCAACGGCTGCTGAGCTGCAGCGTTTCCACGATACGCTGTTTGCGGCCTATGCAGAAGAGATTGGCGGTAATGCGGTTTTTCGTATGAAGGAGTGGTGGTTCTACGCCAAGTGCGCTTTCGCCGACCCCGCTACCGTTCACAAACTCGTACGTAAGACCAAAAAGGTCGACGAATACCGTGCCGCCGTCGAGCGCGTCTTTCGCGAGCAGCCACTCGCACCCACAGCCCGCTTCCACGGCTAGTTAGTCGTAGGGGACGTTCTTTAACGACTAGTCATTTAAGAACGTCCCCTACGACTATGTTGCAAAAAGCTGTACGCCAGCATCCAAAGATGTCGAAAGATGTCGACTTTGGATGCTGGCGTATATGTTTGGGTCGGCGGGGGAGTGGAGTCTAGGCAATCATTGCGTCGAGCGTGATGAGCTCTCTGAGTCGCTCCGTGCGTGTTTGCCCATGGCGCTTTGCTTTTGCGTCAAAGGCTTCAAGGACCGATTCACCCACACGTGCCGATAAAACAACGCTTGGCTCATCAGAGATCGACGGCCTTCCCAGCTTGATGGTGCGACCCTTCGGCCACTCATCTTTTTCGTATGCCTCCGCGGCTTTCTCCAGCTCTCCGGGGGCAAATCCCATCATTTTTTCAAGCTGCTCAGCATTCATAGCGCCTCCTATCGATCGACATAATGTCGAGCGCTGGTTCTCGGATCCCCTTTTTTGTATACAGTTTTGTAGACAAAAATACAAGCAGTTTATCAGGCTAATTAGCTTGTTTTGATCCGCCTGCTCGATAGGAAATGAGCATTGACGGCTTCGATACTCCTTTGCTTTTCAGCTTGGAATTTGGATGCTCGTTGAACTTCCGGAGGGGAGCGTTTTATTAGGCTATCGAAATTCTGGGCAGGAGCTCTCACCGGTCTTCGATAGTGGGACCAGCTTAATTCGCGACACAGTGTGTCACGAATTGGAGTAGTCGTTGGGTGTCCTTCAATGGCTAGTCATACAAGAACGTCCAAGTGCCGGATTTTGTCATTTAGAGTCGTCCCTAACGACTATTCTGGAGGGGCGTGGTCAAAAAAAGCAAATATGAGTACTGTTGCCATTATGGTTGCATTTATTTTGCTATAAATAGCAGCTCCTGATGAGATTTGTTCCCATTAGGAGCTACTTTTATTGAACATATGAGGAGAAATAACGTCGTCTGCGGACGAGTGGAACGTTGAATGGTTCCTGAAGTGATCAAAATCGCTGCTACTAAACAGGTAGCAGTACTCATATTTGCCCTTTTTTGACCACAGCCCTCTCGGAAACCTTTCCAGAGGCGTCAAACAGCCATAATCCAAAGGTCGCCTCAAACAATTAGCCGGCTAAGAGCGTCCATGGCTACCCAAAAGCTGTACGCCAGCATCCAAAGATGTCGGAAATGGTCGACTTTGGATGCTGGCGTACATGTTTGGGTCGTATAGGTTGGGGCGAGCCGGTCGCAACGCGAGTGTTAGAGTAGGTTCTCCTGTGCCCACGCGATGATGTCGCTCGACTCGTAGAGTGGTTTGCCGTCGATGAACAGGCAGGGAACCTGGCGTTTTCCGCCGACGGCGATGAGTGTCTGCTCGGCTTCGGTATCGGTCGTGATATTGCGCTCGGGAATGGTCACACCGTTATCGGCCAAAAAGCGCTTGACTTTTATGCAATACGGGCAGCCGGTCATAACGTAGAGCGCGAGCTCGTGATCAGTAGCCATAGGTCTCCAATCGGTTGAGGTTTTGATTGAAATACCCAAAGCCGCCGCGGTCTATGCGCGCGTCAACGACGACTCGATTGCCTGAACCAGAAACGTCGTGGCTCCGGTGCCGCAGGGCTTGTCGTAGTAGTCAACAAAGCGCTGATCGGCAAGATAGCCGTGGGCGAGGCCCAGGTATGCTTCGTCTTGGGGCTCGTGTCCCCAGTTAAGGGCAATCCATCGACGGTGCATTGCGACAAGTTTGTGGACCTCGTTGCTCTCTGGGTCGCCAATGCCCGTGGCAATCGAAAGCTGGCCCAGAACAGCGCGTTCAAGTTCCTTCATGTCGTTCCATGTCTGAGGATCCATGTCCAGCAGCGCCTCGTTTGCCGCATCGATAGCCTCATCGCCATAGCGCGCCCGCGCCTCGGCACCGTAGCGCTCCTCGTTTTCCTGCACGGTGCGCCAGCGCTCCAGTTGCGGCAGGACGGCGCCCATGAGCGAGACGGCTTCGTCGAGCGACATGTCGGTGTCTTGTGCCAGTCGCGGGGCACAATCCTCGATCATTGCCTCCATGGTGGTGTCGTAGGTGTACTTGCCGTGGTCGTAGCACCACTTGCAGTAATGGTCGGTCGTGGCGCCCGTGGCATCGGTGCCGCAGTCGTCGGACGTGAGTATCATGCCGCAGCTCTGGCAATAGCGCTCGGGCATTTCGAGCAGGTGAGACAGGGGTTCTCCGGTTACGGCGGCGATGAGCTTCATCATGTCGATGCCCGGGGTGACCTCGTCGCGCTCCCAACGGCTGACGGCTTGGCGCGTGACAAAGAGTTTGGCGGCGAGCTGCTCTTGGGTAAGGTGATGGGCGCGACGGATGGCAATGAGCTTTTCTGCA
>DBEZQF010000232.1:0-7407 GCA_048254795.1 Collinsella sp.
CTGCTCAAAAATGGTGGGCTTGGTATAGATGGCCGGGTTGAACACCGCGTCCAGGTACACGTCCATCAGGTTGTACAGATCCTGCTCGTTGGTGGTGGCAACGGGGTAGATGGTCTTGTCGGGGTAGGTCATGGCGTTGAGGAACGTCTGCATGGAGCTCTTGATCAGGTCGACAAACGGCTCCTTGACGGGAAACTTGGCCGATCCGCACAGCACCGAGTGCTCAAGAATATGGAACACGCCGGTGGAATCGGCCGGCGGCGTCTTAAAGCCAATGGCAAAGGCCTTGTTTTCGTCGTCGCACGCCAGGTACAGCAGGCGAGCGCCCGAGGCGATGTGGCGCAGCACGTAGGCGTCCGAGTCGAGCTCGGGCACGGTCTCGCAGCGCTCGACGGCAAAGCCGTGGCAGGTGGTACCGGGCACCAGCAGCGCGGCAGCAGCGGCGCGCGGGTCGGTTGAGGTGGTGGGCATATGCAGTCTCCTTTGACGCCCCAACGGGGGCGAATCGAGTCGAATCCTCGAGAGTATACCCATATGGAGCGCGGCTCTGCAGCGAACTGGAGACGATGTGGGTGGACTAGCCTAGCTAGGTGATAACGAATGCCGCGGGTAGCCGCTGCACCACGCTAAAGTGAAATAACACCCCGTTTACCGAATCATTTAGGAAATATATGGACTCCTAAAAAGTTCTAATACAATATAAGTCATCTATCTATAAACTGCTGATTCCTTGCAAAGGTATGGTTGATATGGTTGAAGCAAATAGCGTTGTCCCCCTGTACAAACAGATTGTCCGTGCGCTTTCTGATTCGATCGCCAACGGCACGTACCGCCCGGGAGATAAGCTTCCGACCGAGGCGGAGCTCATCGAGCAATTTGGCGTGAGCCGAATAACGGTTCGCTCCGCAATTAAAGAAATGGAAGATGCTGGGCTTGTTGAGAGGGCCCGCGGCAAGGGCACGTTCGTTTCGTCGGACACACAGATGTATGCCGCGGACGACCGTGAGAGCTTTACCCATTCGTGCCAGCTTGCGGGCAAGCAGGCGTCTACCAGGGTTCTCGCAATGGGCTGGGACTTCCCAAGCCTGCGAGACGCGAAGTTCCTGGGCGTAGACGATACCCAAAAGGTATTGCGTAGTCGTCGTCTGCGCCTTGTGGATGACAAGCCCACGATGCTGGAAACCAATAGCTATTCCGCTGCGCTTTCTTTTTTGGAGCATGAATCCCTCGAGGATTCGCTGATGGCGGTACTCGATCGCCAGGGGATCAAGATGGGCCCCAATACGCGTACGCTCGAGGTCTGCTATGCGAGCGAGCTCGAGGCGGCATACCTTAACGTGGAGCTGGACTCTCCGCTGCTTCTGTTTGTCGATAGACGTTATGCTCCAAGCGGCGAGCCGCTTTTCATCTCCCGTCAGGTGTACTGCACCGAGCGACTGAAGTTCTATTTGTAAATTAGAGATAGATTGGTCAATTTACCGACCAATTGCTACCGTTCGCGGATTTGGAAAATAGACACACCGCGTAGGGTAGATTGCTAATATACTTTGTTATGACAATATGGTACGTCTTATTGATATTGGAGAACTATGAATAAGATATTGCTAGCGAGTCATGGTTATCTCGCCCAAGGTATGAAGAGCTCTCTCGAGATCCTGATGGGCGCCAACGACCGAATCGAGTGTCTGTGCGCCTATGTCGATGACGACACGAGGGATGTCGCAGCGCTTATCGATGCTTGGATGGAGTCGAAGGACCCTGCCGACTCTTGGTTTGTCGTGACTGACATCTTTGGCGGCTCTGTAAACAACGAATTCATTCAGAGGCAGACCGCCGGATCGTTTACGTTGATCACCGGAATGAACTTGCCGCTGCTGGTGGAAATGGCTACACAGCTGGACTCCCTGGATGCGGACAAGGCCAAAGCTGCGGTCGAGGGATCACGTTCGTTTATCATGCTTTGTGAGGCGGCGGACATGCTTGCCGATGTCGAAGAAGAAGAGTTCTAGTTAGTTCTGGTTCGAGCCCTAGCTAAGGGCCACGCCTGTCATTACCTTTATTACGTGCGGAGATGATTACGATGATTAAGCTTACGAGGGTCGATTACCGATTGATTCACGGCCAGGTCGCCATGTCTTGGACGCATGCGCTGGATGTCGATTGCATCCTGTGTGCCAGCGATGCCGTGGCAAAAGACGACATGAGAAAAGCCGCTTTGAGGCTCGCCCGCCCCAACGGCGTGAAGCTCGTCATAAAAGACGTAAACGCGGCCATCGAGGCGCTCAACAGCGGCGTCACCGACAAGTATTCGCTGTTTATCATTGTCGAGACGATCGAGGATGCCTATCGCCTTGCTAAGGGTTGCAAAGACATCAAGGAGATCAATTTGGGCGGAACCCGAAAGTCTCCCGAGACCACGCTTCATCCGACCCCCGCGATCTTTGCGACCGAAACCGATGCCGAGCATATCCAAGAGCTTGTGAACGATGGCGTGGTTATCGAAATCCGTCAGGTCCCCAATGACTCAAAGGTACTTGCCAAGGACGTTTTCTAGCTGGAAACATGCCATTGTCTAGCATTTATTAACTAGGTCCTCCTTTCTTTAGCCCGCCGATCATTTGACCGGCGGGCTTTTTGTTAAAGAAAAATCAAAAAAATCTGAAATAGTTCTTGCATAGTTAGTTATATAAAGTATTATAACGTCATGGGATGAATGAAGGGTTCATCCAAGTGAGTTAGGAGTAAGGGATGTTCAATTTCGATGAGCCTCGTTACGAGAAGGTTGTGAGCGATGCCCTCGCTCTCCGTCCTCAGATTGAGGCTGCCGTGGACAAGGTCTGCGAGCAGGGTTATTCCAACATCTTCTTCATCGGCTGCGGCGGCACCTGGGCCCACACGCTCCCGATGAAGTACTGGGTCGAGACCACCACGGCCGACGTCGACGTCCACTGCGAGATCGCCGCTGAGTTCCTCGCATGCCCGCCCAAGGCCTTCAACAAGGACTCGGTCTGCGTCTTCTCCACCCGTACCGGCACCACCCCCGAGATCATCGAGGCCGCCAAGTTCTGCCAGGAGCAGGGCGCCCGCACGCTGATGTACGTCTCCAACGACAACACCCCGGCCACCGAGTACGCCGACTACAAGTTCTTCAGCTTCGCCGAGGACGACGTCCTGTGCGAGGCCATCTACACCTACCAGATCACGCTGGTCGCCCGCTTCCTCAAGAACGCCGGCGCCTTCCCCAAGTACGACACCTTCATGGAGGAGTTCGGCAACATCGCCCCGTACCTCATCAAGGCCAAGGACGCCCAGGACGAGCGCTGCGCCGCCATGGCCGAGGACTTCAAGGACACCGACTACCACATGGTGATTGGCTCCGGCATGCTCTGGGGTGAGGCCTACGACTACGCCATGTGCATCCTCGAGGAGATGCAGTGGATCAAGACCAAGTCCATCCACGCCGCCGAGTTCTTCCACGGCACCATCGAGCTGTGCGAGGAGGGCACGAGCCTCATCATGCTCTACGGCGAGGACGACACCCGTAAGCTCATGGACCGCGTGGACAACTTCACCCACATGCTCGCCGACGAGAAGGGCGTCAACGTCCGCGTGAACAAGTTCGACACCGCCGAGGTCGAGCTGCCGTTCAGCGACCCCGAGTTCCGCAAGATCGTCTCCCCGATGGTCACCTACACCATCACCGAGCGCCTGAGCTGCCATCTCGAGCACGTCCGCAACCACCCGCTCACCACGCGTCGCTACTATCACCAGATGAACTACTAATCCTCTCAAATTGCTGCGGTTGTCTGCAGGCGAGCTGCGCAGAATGCCTCGCCTGCAGACCTGTTTCTGGGGTTGATCGAAATGGTTGTCCAGTATCTTCTAGTTGCACTGGTCGCATTTATTGCGTCCATGGACGAGCAATTATTTGGCATTACGATGCTTGGTCGTCCGCTGTTTACGAGCCTGTTTGTCGGCTTGATCCTTGGCGATGTCCAGCAGGGCGTTATCGTCGGCGCTGCTTTGGAGTCCATGTTCATGGGCGCCATCATGGTCGGCGCGGCGGTTCCTCCCGAGGTCTATGCTTCCGGCGTGCTTGGCTGCGCGTTTGCCGTCATTACGGGTACGGGCACGGCAACTGCCGTCGCACTCGCCCTTCCCGTCTCCGTCTTCCTTCAGGTGTGGCGCAACTTCTGCTACGCCGTTCCGGGTGCCTTTGCCTGCAAGAAGATCGAGACCGCTCTGGCAAATCGTGATCTTGCCAAGGCGAATCTGTACCATCTGACCATCGTGCCGCTGTCGATTGGCATTCCGTCTGCACTGCTGGTGTTTTGCTCGCTGTTCTTTGGTGCCGACCTCATCAACAATGCGCTTAACGCTATTCCGCAGTTTGTGATGGACGGCCTCAACGTTGCGTCCGGCGTCATGGTCTGCATCGGCTTCGCTCTTCTTATTAGGACCATGGGCGACAACAAGCTTCTTCCCTGGCTGTTCCTGGGATTCATTATGGTCATCTACCTCAAGATGGACGTTGTCGGTGTTGCCGCTGCCGCTATCTGCGTCGCGCTGCTCCTGGCCTTCCGCGAGGGCTCGGCCGGTCCGCAGGCGGTTGCCGAGGATGAAGAGGAGGACTTCTAATGGCTACCCAGAACACCGATCTCAAAGAGGCCAAGAAGGACGCGATTATGACTCCCGATATGTATCGGAGCATGTTCCTTCGCCAGTTTACGAGCCAGTGCTCGCAGTCGTACGACAAGATGATGGCAATGGGCTTCATGTACACCATTCAGAAGCCCCTGCGAAAGATCTATCCCAACGACGACGATTACTATGCGGCGCTTGATCGCCATACCGAGTTCTTTAACATCACGCCTCATGTGCTTCCGTTTGTAGCCGGCCTTACGGTTTCGATGGAAGAGCAGGCGGCTGCCGATAAGAACTTCGACACGTCCTCGATTAACGCCATGAAGGTCGGCCTCATGGGACCGCTTTCCGGCATTGGCGATTCGTTCTACTGGGGTACGTTCCGCGTGGTCGCCGCCGGCATTGGTATTGGCATCGCGTCGACGGGCAACCCGCTCGGCCCCATCGTGTACGCGCTCATCTACTCGGTGATTAACTTTGCAACGCGTATCGTCGCCGCCCATCTGGGATACGACCTGGGAACCAAGTTCCTGCAGCAGTCCGAAGAGAACAACCTTATGTCTCGCATGACGCATGCTGCCGGTGTCCTCGGAATGACCGTCATTGGCGCGATGATTGCGGCGCAGGTCTCGCTGTCCACTGCTTTGACCTTTGATGTGGGTGGTTCGGAGATTGTCCTGCAGGATCTGTTCGATTCGATCTTCCCCGGTCTGCTGCCCTTGCTGGCAACGTTCGCTTGCGTTGCCCTCTATAAAAAGGGTGTCAAGACCATTTGGATTATTATTGGCATTTTCGCGATCTGCATCATCGGAACGGGCTTGGGAGTGTTCGCGGCGGCGTAAAGTTGACTGCTATGCTCGCGCGTTGGATAACTAACTGACCGTTTGAAAACGGGGTTCGGCGTAAGGCCGGCCCCGTTTTTTGTTTGAGGGATTTTCCGACCGTTCAAAAAACCACGTTCGTCCATCACTCACGTATCTCTCAGCTCTCATTCGTCACTAATATGAGAGATAGCTAAAAGACGAGAGATAAATATGAGAGATAACTGATCAGCAAAGAGACAAGCAATCATGGTATTGTCTCAATACTGATTGTTCTACCAGCAAAAACATGTTTAAATGAAACAAATGGCAGATATCTTATCTTTCATCTCTCACTTATCTCTAATATGAGAGATAGCAGAAAGATGAGAGATAATTACGAGAGATAACTGAGAGACGAAGGAAATCTATTCGCGGCATTCTCCGCCGGGCCGAGCGAAAGGACGTGCAGATGAACGAAAACGAGCTGACCGGTCTGCTCGAGTCTTTAAGGCGCATGGGCTCGGACGATCTTAACGTCGAGGTCAAGGAGAGCGCCACGACGCTTTCCCGCGACGTATGGGAAACGGTTAGCGCATTCGCGAATACCGCTGGCGGAATTATCGTGCTCGGCGTGAGCGAGCGCGCGGGCTTTGTCCCGGTTGAGAACTTTGAGACCGAGAAGGTGCTCAATCAATTCGTAGCGGGCATGGGTGATGCCGGCGGTCGCGGAAAACTGGCCAATCCGCCCAAATACACCATTGAACGCGTGGAGCTCCAGGGCACCGTGGTTCTGGTCATCACAATTGAGGAGCTCGACCCGTCGAGCAAGCCTTGTTATGTCATAGAGCGGGGCGCTCAAGGCGGCAGCTACAAACGCATCGATGACAAAGATGTTCCGCTTTCGTCGACCGAGGTCCTGTCCTTGTCGTCATACGAGCGGACGAGCCCCAGTGATCGCGATGCGGTGCCCGGCGCGGTCGCAGGCGATCTTGACGAGGCCCTGCTCGACCGCACGATAGAGCGTGCTTTCTCGCTGACACCTCGTGCGATGCGCGGTGCGACGGACAAGAAAACAAAGCTGGAGCGCCTGAATTTCCTCGATTCCCAAGGCAACGTGACTAAGGCCGGACTCCTGGTTGCGGGCGCCTATCCTCAGCAGTTCTACCCCAAGCTCTTTATCGATGTGGCGGTCTATGCCGGAACGCAGAAGGGCGCGGCGGGGTCGTTGAGGTTCATGGACCGTACGATCTGCGAGGGAACGTTGGGCGAAATGATCTCGGATGCCGTCGCGGCGGTCGCCAAGAATTTGCGACGAACCTCGATGATCCAAGGCGTCTCGCGTGTCGACTCGCTGGAGATTCCCGAGGAGGTCCTGCGCGAGGCAATCGCCAACGCCGTAATCCACCGAGAATACGGAGACCGGTTCTGTGGGCAGTCGATTGCTGTCGACGTTTTTGATGACCGTATCGAAGTGACGAACCCCGGCGGCCTATACGGAGGAAAGACTCGCGAGAACCTGTTTGACGGCAGTTCCCGATGTCGCAATGCGACGCTTGTAAAGCTCATGTCGCTTGTCCCATTGCCCGACGGCGCGGGCTCTCCTTCCGAAGGCAACGGGTCGGGCATTCCAATGATGCTCGATGCCATGCGTGCGCAAGGTCTGGCCGAGCCGTTGTTTTGCCCGGGTTTCGACCGGTTTAAGGTTGTCCTTTACCGAGCGAAGGTTGAGCAAATCGATCATGGCGGGGACTTAATTGTGGCGGCACTCAAGCGCAACGGCGAACTGGGGACGCGTGAGCTGGCAGAACGTACGGGGCTTACAATTTCCCAGGTTAGGTCGCGCGTCAACGCGCTCATTGCTCAAGGCGAGCTTGAGCCCACGGCGCCGGCGACGAGCCGCAACCGCAAGTATCGACTGTCGGAGCGCGTGGGATAGATGCGTTAGTGGACGAGGCGACCC
>DBEZQF010000233.1:0-18802 GCA_048254795.1 Collinsella sp.
ACAACCGGCGGGGCGCTTCTGGCAAACCGACCGCCGGGAACGTACAAACATGCATCACAGAGTCGACGCAGTAACCACAGTATGATACCCATTTGCCCACCAACAGACCACCCATGCATCAAAGCCCCATCTGAACTGGTCTATCCCGCCGGTCTGGTCTCAGCGGGCCCGGCACGGGCTAAGTTTCCTGCTCTACAGTCCTGCGCAAGACGGAAAGCACATTAAGTGCTTTCCTTTGCGTGCGGAACTCGCGACAAACTTAACCCCCGCCCTCAGCCCCGGAGACCCTCCCTGCCGTCACATTGTTCAATCAGTTTTGCGGGCGTGCGCCGCTGCGCGGCTAGCCCGCATGCTCCTCGGCGGGGTTGGTCTGATGGATCTTGTTGAACTTCCGCCTTTGGCTTAAAAAAACGGGGGATGCATTGTGCATCCCCCGTTTTTGTTGCGGTTAGTCTAGGTCAATAAATTTGGTGCTTAGGATCTTGCCGTCTTTTACTAGCATTCTGGCCATGGTGGGGCCTCTGGTGCCTCTGGGGTAGCTGGCGCTGCCCGGGTTGAGGACTAAGCAACGGCCCACTTGGGCTTCTTTGGTTACGTGGGTGTGGCCGTTGATGGCTACGTCTACGGATCCCACCGGAAGGTCTTCGCGGTAGTGGGCTACGGCGAATTTGAGGCCTTCGTAGGTAAAAAGCGCAAGACGGTCTACATCGGGGCCGTAGTCGCGGTAGTAATCGTTGTTGCCCAGTACGGCCCGCACGGGGGCGATGGTGCATAGGTGCTCGTAGTCCATCTCTGACGTGAGGTCGCCGGCGTGGATAATCAGATCTGCGCCCTCAAGCTCATCCAAGAGCGCAGGCGAAAGATAGCCGTGGGTGTCCGAGATGATGTCGATGCGCTTGGCGCTTGCGCTGTTCATGGGATCCTTCCGCAAAAAACGATTCGGCAGATACATACAAAAAAGCCCCACGGCTCCGCAGACGATGGGTCTACAGGGCTGCGGGGCCAGTGTGCTAGAGACTCAGAGCCTTCTTGAGCGGCACGACGCGGCGGCGCGAAACCGGCACGCGTTCGTCGACGCCCGTAATGCCCAGCTGGATGGCGCCCGAGGGCACCGTCTCGACGTCCGTAACGCACGCCAAGTTGACGATATAGCGACGGTGAACACGGAAGAAGCCAAAGTCGCAGAGCTTGGCCTCAAACTGCGCCAGCGAGGTCGTCGACAAAAAGCGATCATCGACGGTATAGATGCAGGAGTAATCGTCCTTGGCCATGATAAAGCGAATGTCGTCCACGGGAATGAGCACCTTGCGGCCGCCCTTTTCCACCGGGATACGCTCGATGGTCACCTTGCTGTCCGTAACCGGCTTGGCGCGTTGCATGACCTTCTCGATCGCGCGATCCAAGCGAGCTTCTTCGACCGGCTTCATCAGATAATCGACGGCATCCACGTCGAATGCCTCGACCGCATGGTCACTATACGCAGTCACAAACACGATCGCCGGCGGATTTTTGAGCTTATGCAGCGCCTCGGCAAGTTGCAGGCCCGAGGCACCGGGCATCGAGATATCGAGAAACACGACATCCACGCGACTTTCCATAAGCATCTCGATGGCGGAGCGGACGCTCGACGCCTCCGTGATCGTGCCGATCTTGCCCGTTTGCTCGAGCAGGAAGCGAAGCTCCGAGCGAGCCGGCGCCTCATCATCCACAATCATCGCACGCAGCATAGGGATAAAACCTTTCGTCAACTAACTACGCCGGGCATCCGTCGCATGACGTTGAGCCCGTAGCCTTTTATTTTACTCTTGAATGTCAAAGATGCTCTCTGACAAATCAAGATGAAGGAGCACTTTGGTGCCCTTGCCCGGCGCCGATTCGACACGCGTATAGGAGTGCGGCCCATAAAAGCGATGGATGCGCTCCGAAATATTGTGCATGGCCACACCGGCGCCGCCACCCTGGGGAGAGCTGGCGTCGGGACGGGCAGAACGCTCGTCAAACAGTCTGGCGGCGGTACCCTCATCCATGCCCACGCCATTATCGGCCACGGCAATCAAGATTGCATCCTCGCCGTCTTGGTGAACGGTCACGTCGATCCTCAGGGCGTCGTCATCGCCCATACCATGACGTACGGCGTTCTCGACAATCGGCTGGATCACGAACGCCGGCACCAGCGTATCTTCCACGTCCTCGGACACATCGAACGTCGCGAGCACGCGGTCCTCGCCAAAGCGGGCCTTCTCAAAGGTAAGGTAGCGCTTGGTCTGTGCAACCTCGCGCGAGACCGGAATAAGCGATCCCGAGTTGTCGAGCGTGGCACGATAGAACGATGAGAACTCACGAAGCAGTTCGCGGGCCCGCAGCGGGTCGGTGCGCGTAAACGATGCAATGGTGTTCAGCGTGTTGAACAGGAAGTGCGGGTTAATCTGCGCCTGCAGCGCACGCACCTCGGCGCGCGCCGTGAGTTCCTTTTGCACCTCGAGCTCGTGGATGGCGAGCTGCGTGGACAAGATCTCGGCAAAGCCCGAGGCAAGCGCGTACTGGGTACGGTCGACGGCGCGCGGGGTCTTGTAGTAGAACTTGAGCGTGCCGACGGTACGATCGCCTACCTTGATGGGGGCGATAATGCCGGCGGGGACTTGGTTGTGCGAGCCGTCCGAGCCCACGACATCCACCATACGGTTGAACGACTGCACGATGCCATGTTCGATAACGTAGCGTGTGGCAAGCGTGTGGATGGGAGAATCTGGCAGTAGTTTTTCCTCAAACTCGCCTGCGCAGGCCAACACGTTGCCCTCGTCGGTGATGGCCACCGTCATGGCGCGCGTCTCGGGCAAAATGCGCCGGCACACCAAACGCGCCGACTCCTGCGTCAGACCGCCCTTAATGTCCTCGAGCATGGCCGAGGCCACCGAGAGCGTCTCCTCGGTGTACTGGGAGCGCACCGAATCGGGATTGAGCGTCAAAAAGATAAAGATGCACAGAAAGATGCACAGCAGCGCGCAGGCAATCACCGTGGCGATCGGCTCGATACCGGTCACCAAGGCAAAAATAAAGTACACCAGCACACAAATGGCGCAGGCAACGGCAATGATGCGAAAGATTGATATTGAACTATCGCGCTGGGCGCGGCGGTCGATCATTCGGCCCCCTCCAGGATACTGATCAGTTGTGCGTCACGCCAAAGCCCGTCCATAATCTTGGGCCAAAAGCTCTGGAAACGCAGGTAGCTTGCAGCGTTTTGGCGCGCATAGGCCTTTGCCTCGCCGATACCATGGCGCCAAATGCGCAGGTAGCCCTCATGCTCGCGGGTAAACACGCTGCGGACCATAGCGGTCTTGCGCACGCGGTCGTCGAGCTCGCGCGAAATCCACGGGCCCGGGTAGGGCATGAGTGATGCCGCCGTAACGGGAATGAGCTCCTTTTGATGCGCGGCGAATGTCAACTTGGCCCGTTCGTAGTACCAACGGTATACATCCTGCATAAAGCGCGGTGAGCGCTTTTCAGACTCCGGAGGCAGATGGCGCACGGTCCACTCGTTATCGAACCACACGTCGTAGCCAAACATGCGCATGTTAAAGAGGTAATCCAAGTCCTCGCCGCGGGTGATAAACGGGTCAAAGGCCACACGCGTAAAGGCGCGGGCGTGCAGGGCCATCAGGCCGCCGCACACGTAGTTGGAGCGCGAGATGCGAGTGCCCGAGAGCGCCTTTTTCATCCAACGGTTGAACTCGATGCGCTTGGTCCACCAACGATGGCAGATGCCCGCCTTGTCCGTGGGAGCCAGCGGCGAGCCGTCGCGATCGTAGAAATAGCCGCTCTTGACCAAGATCGACAAGCCCTGACGTGTCTGCTGCCCCAACGCATAGGTCGCGCGCTTCATAAAGTCGGCGTCGATGACAGTCTCATCGTCATCCAAAAAGATAACCGCGTCATGCCCCAGCACAGCGGCACAGGCTAGCCCCATGTTGCGGATGGCACCGTAGCCTCGCAGGCTCACGCACTCGCCCGAACCCTTGGGCGCGATCTGAGCAACCCGGTCTGCGATGCGCGAGGCCTGGGTGTTGGTGACAACGGTGACCTTGAGCGTGGGATGCGCGTCGACAATCTCGCGCACGCGCAGCGACACATCGGCTGTGGCAGAAACGGGACAGACCACCAAAAGGATGATGCGCGGGATGTCACGTACCTGCTCAAGCGAGGCCAGGCAGCGGTCGAGTTCGGGATTGTCGGCGTTGAGTCGCGTCGAATGATCATAGGTGCCAGGGGCGTTTGCGCAAGCGTCATCGCCCGCCCAATACGTTGGAATCACGACCGTGGCGTTCATGCCTTACCCTCCCTGCAACACAAAAACGGGACGCCGCCAAACACAGGCGACGCCCCGCGACCTAGCTGATTCCATCATACCCACTTGGGCAAATCATTGCTCGCAAGTCGCAATGTTTATTGCGGATAACCCCAAAAGAGTACCGTGGACAGGCACAATAGCCGCTCGCTCCTATGCGGCATGCTCTGCCGCCCGAGTCATGCGGGACAGGCGGACCAGCAGCATAAAGCCAACGATCAGCAGCACGCCAATGGAAAGGACGCCCAGCGACGGGTTGCCGGTCAGCGAGGTGACGACCGACACCAGGAAGGTGCCCATAACGCTTGCATAACGACCAAAGATGTCAAAGAAGCCGTAGTACTCGTTGGACTTTTCCTTGGGGATAATGCGGCCAAAGTAGCTACGGCTGAGCGCCTGCACGCCGCCCTGGAACAGGCCGACCATAATGGCAAGCACCCAAAACTCAAAGGCGGTCTTTAGGAAGAACGCGGCGAACAGCACAATGCCCATATAGGCGGCGACGGCCACCAAGATCATGTTGAGCGTGCCCACGCGTCCGGCGAGCTTGCCGTAGATGATGGCGGACGGAAAGGCCACGAACTGCGTGACGAGCAGCGCCAGGACCAACTGGGTCGAATCGATGCCCAAAGCCGAGCCGTAGCTGGTAGCCATGGAAATGACCGTGTGCACACCGTCGATATAGAAGAAGAACGCAATCATGTAGACCAGCACGGTCTTGTTGTGGGCGATCTCGCGCATGGTGTGTCCGACCTCGGAGAACACACCGCCCACGATGTGGCCGATAGTGTCCTCGGGACCGCGCTCGCGACCGTACTTTTGCTTATAGGTGCGAATGAGCGGCAGGGTAAAGATGAGCCACCAGGCACCAGTGATGATAAACGACAGACGCGTTGCCAGCATGGTGGGGACGCCAAGAGCGGGGCCGCCCATGATGAGCGCCAGGCAGATGACGAACGGCACGGTGGAACCGATGTAGCCCCAGGCATAGCCCGAGCTGGACACGGCGTCCATGCGCTCGTCGGTGGTAATGTCGGGCAGCATGGCGTCGTAGAACGTCATAGAAGAGTTAAGGCCGATGGTGCACAGCACGTACACGGTCAAAAATGCCATGGCGGACATTGGGATAGCCTGCGCCAGGCAAAGCACCAGGCCCGTGAGGAAGAAGCCCAAGAAGAACTTGATCTTGTTGCCGGCGTAGTCGGCAAGCGCGCCCAGAATGGGCATGAGCATGGCGATGACCAGCGAGGCGATCGTCTGCGCATTGCCCCAAGCGACCACCAGGTCGGCCGAGGAAGCGCCGGTATTGATGGCGTTAAAGTAAATGGGCACCACCGAGGTATTGAGCAGCACGAGGGCCGAATTGCCTACATCGTACATAACCCAGTTACGCTCGAGCTTGGTGTATTTCATGGACAGGGACCCTTCGTATTTGCCCGATATGCAGTTAGTTCATCGTACCCCAATTGTCCAGAACCGCCGGTAAGGATTCGGCAAAGGGGCACGCACGGGCCCTATTCCTCGCGGTCGAACTCCTCATCGGCTTCGAGCACGCGACCGCTGTAGTTGACGTGACTGGTCACGGCATCCATGTCACCGGTCTCGATAAAACGTGCGACCGTGCACTCGTAATCGACCAGCGCGCGATCAAAGACCTCGGGGAAACTCTCGTTCGAGACCTCGTCGGTAAAGGGATTCTTCCATGTCAGATGGCCCAGGTTACCGGTGCGCTCGGGCAGCTCCGTCGTCACGCGATGGGCAAGGCCGTCGAGCAGCGAGTAGTCGTGCACCAAGCCCTCAACCAGCGAGATCGCGCGCGTCTTTACGGAGCCGGCCGGCTCAATCGCGCGGTAAAGTCGCTGCATATTGGCAACGGCAGCACCGTACTCCCCCGCCGGAATGTCAATGCCGTACACGCGTCCGGCAACATAGCTCATCAGCACGCCGGCCACGCGATTGATGCGATCGGTGGTGACGATCTCGCCCGCCGGCGGGTAATCGTCGACCGTAGCGCCGGCGCGTTTAAGCTGCAGCATCAGCACATCCAGGTCGCTCTCGATCACGGCATGGACCTGACTGCTCGAATCCTCAAGCTCTGAATCGGACTCCACGATGCCAAACTGCTGCTCATAGACAAAGGGATGGGCGTTGCGGTCGAGCACGTAATGAGACAGCAGGCCCAACGCAAAGGCGCGACCCAAGCTGGCGTCGCGCGGCAGCAGATGCGACACGCCGTCGCGCAGGCACGCGAACTGGCGAGACATGCGCGACCGATGCATGACCTGCGCCAGCAGCGTGCAGTCGGAAACACGCGGTGTCAGAATGTGAAAGAAAAACGGGTCGGGGCCTTGGTTGCCCAAGATAAAGGCAATGCGCTCTTCATCGGACGTGATGACGCCCTGCGGAAGACGGTCGATGCTTTCCTCGCCAAACAGATGATGGGTGATAAGCGCGGGCATAATGATCCTTTCGATTTCATTCGATGCCACCCATTATGCCCACCGCGCGCCCATGCCAAACCTGCGATGGTAAACGACGGCACGCAGACCGTCTACGCAAGCCCCAAGTGTGCTTTAACCTCGGCAGCGCGACGGCGGGACACGGGCACCGTCGAGGTTACGCGATCGAGCCTGAGCTCCATAAGACCCGTGGAACCGATCTCGACATTGTGCACGTCTTCCAAATTGACCAGATAGCTGCGATGAACGCGAATAAAGCCCTCGGAGACCAAGCGACGCTCGAGCGAAGAGATCGACTCATTGATCAGGTACGTTCCCTCGGCGCAGATGGCGTTGCAAAAATCGGCGCGCGCCTCAAAGCAGCAGACGTCTGCGGCGGGAATGAACACCTTTTTGCCCCCGCGGTCCACCGTCAGACGCAAAGGCTGGCGCGGAGCGTGGGCAACACGACGGGCACCCAAGGCTGCCTCGATCTTGTCGAGTGCCTTTGACAGGCGTGCGTCCTCGACCGGCTTGACGACATAGTCGACCGCATCGAGGTTATACGCATCGGCGGCAAATTCGGCAAACGCCGTCACAAACACAACCACCGGCGGCGTCTTTAGGTTCTGCAGCGTCTCGGCAAGCTCAATTCCCGAGCGACCGGGCATGGTAATGTCTAAAAACAACACGTCGGGCTTGTTCGACAGAATCGACTCCACGGCTTCGGTGACATTGCCCGCCTCGGCAATCTGACCCACACGCGTATCCTTTTCCAACAGATAGCGTAGCTCAGCCCTAATGGGAGGCTCGTCATCAACCACCAAGATGTTCCAGCCTTCGGACATATGTGCTTCCCCTCTTTTTCTCTCAATCCAACCGCGTGCTACGCCGTCAACGGCGCGGGCTCATGCGGCTCGCCGTTCAGCTCGACGATGACCTGCGTTCCCACGCCCTCCTGGGACTTCACGCGCATGCCGGAATCTTCTCCGTAAAAGAAATGGATGCGCTGAAGCACGTTGAAGAGCGCCAGGCCGCAACCTCGCTTGACGGAGCCGTCGGCGGTAATGCTCTCGGGCTCCTCCAGGCGATGCTGCTCAAACAGATGCGCGCAGACTTCTTCGCTCATGCCGATGCCGTCGTCCTCGACGATGATCTCCAAACCGTCATCGGTCTCGAAAGCCCTAACATGAATAGAAAGCGGCTCGGTCTCGCGCTGCGCGTGCTTGATGCAGTTTTCGAGCAACGGCTGCAAGATAAACGGCGGCACCAGGCTGTCGCGCACCTCAAAGTCGATATCGACCGAGACGCGCAGACGGCCGTCGCCATAACGAGCCTGCATAAGATTGATATAGCGAGTGCCCTGTTCCACCTCGTGCTCGAGCGTTGTGAGGGTATCGGAATCAGAAAGCGTCTGACGGTAATAATTGGAAAAGTCGATCAGCAGCGACCTGGCCTTGTCCGGCTCGGTACGCACGAGCGACACGATGGTGCTGATGGTGTTAAACAGAAAATGAGGATCGACCTGCGATTGCAAGGCGCGCAGCTCCACGCGGGCCGTAAGCTCGTCCTGGCGCTCGAGCTCAAAGCTCGCAAGCTGCGTGGAAATGAGGTCGGCAAAGCCCGAGGCAAGCGCCGTCTGGCGCATATCGATGCTGCTCAGACGGGGATAATACAGCTCGAGCGTGCCCACGCAATGCCCGCGCACGGTAAGCGGTGCGACAATACCGGCGCGCAGGCGCGGAAAGTAGCCACCTGTCTCGGTCGAGGCATCGCGCGAGAACACGCTTTGCTCACCGCTGTTGATCACGTTGAGCGTAGTCCGCAGCACCACCGGGGTGCCCGCGGGGCATTTTGCCGAGTCCTCGCCCCAGCTTGCCAACACCTGCTTGCCGTCGGTAAAGCAGATGGCAGAGGCGATAGTTTCGGACAGGATGATCTTAGAGGCGCCCAGGGCAGCTTCGGGCGTAAGGCCGCGCGACGTGTAGGCGAATATTTTTGAAGCGATGGCGAGCGTGCGGTCGGTTGCGCTCGATGTGAGGTCGTCGGGAACGACAAAGACGTACGAGAAGAAGAAGCACAGCATGACCAAGCCGGCAATGACGACAACGGCCGGAACGGGATTGGGATTATCGGTTAGATCCCAGATGAGCAGCAGGATAAGCAGCGGAACGACAATACCGAGCAAGATGGCTTGAACCACATGCTGAGCGGTACGAAAGACCTTGGTAGAGTTGTAGCTCTTGCCCAGAATCAGCCTATTGAGATCCACCGTCATCTCCTTCTTACCGACGCACCCCATAGCAATAAAGAGGGCCGCAAGCGACCCTCTCCATTGCATTATACAATCAAATACTGTGTTTTACATCAAGCCATCGATGAACGGTAGCTTAGGCGCTGTACTTGTTTGCCTCGCCGAAGGTGCCGCCCTCGACAATCCAGCCGTCCTTCATGATGACGTCCATGTTGTCGGTGTTGAGCACGTGGATGTCGGCGGCGACGTCACCGTTGACGACCAGCAGGTCGGCGCACTTGCCGGCCTCGATGGACCCGGTCTCGTCCTCGATGTGGCACATCTTGGCACCGTTGAGGGTGGCGCAGGTGATGGTCTCGACCGGAGTGAAGCCGATCTTGTCGACGAACTCGTACATCTCCTCGATGGAGCAGGTGCCGTACGGGGTGACGAAGGAGAAGGAGTCGGAGCCGATCGTCATGACGACGCCGCGCTTCTTGGCCTCGCGCAGGCAGTCGTAGTTGCGCTGCAGCTCCTTCTCGACCAGAGTGCCCTCGTACTTGTCGTGCAGCTCGGGAACGTAGACGGGCGGATAGGTGGCGTACCAGGTGGGCAGGAAGGCGATCGTCGGAGTGAAGAAGGTGCCCTGCTCGGCCATGAGGTCCATGGTGCGCTCATCGATATCGAAGCCGTGAATCAGCTGCTCGCAGCCAAAGCGAACGGAATCGTAGGCAGCGGCGTGGTTGTTGTAGCAGTGGCTCCACACGGGGATGCCGACCATCTTTGCCTCTTCGACCACGGCCTGGATCTCCTCGGAGCAGTAGTGCTGGTCGCGGCCGGAGTCCCAGCGCCAGATGCCGCCACCGGTAGCCCAGATCTTGATGGCATCGGGGTTCTCACGCAGGCGACGGCGGACGGCCTTGCGCAGATCCCAAGGACCGTCGACCTGATCGCCCCAGGGGTGCGATTCCTTGTTGAGCTCCTGGCTGCAGTGGTGGGAGTCGCCGTGGCCGGCAACGCGGCAGAAGCCAAGGCCGGTGGCCAGAACGCGCGGGCCCTTGAAGACGCCCTTGTCGATGCAGTCACGGATCTGGATACCAAAGCGGCCGATCTCGCAGACGGTGGTGAGGCCGTGGGTGAGGCAGTCGTAGGCCTGCTTGACGGCGACGGCCTGCTTCTCGAGGAGCGGCTGCATGACCCAGTCGGTGTCATCGTCGGTCAAGTTGCCCGAGAAGTGCAGGTGGGTGTCGATCAGGCCGGGAAGGACGGTCTTGCCGGCGGCGTCGATGACCTCAACGCCCTCGGGAAGGTCCTGCATGGCGCCGGCGTACTCGATCTTGCCGTTGTCATCGACGAGAACGAGGGAGTTCTCGACCGGCTCGGCACCGGTACCGTCGATGAGCTTGCCGCCAACGATTGCATACTTAGTGGACATGGTTCCTCCTTATGGATCCATATAGTGGGCGAGGCCGTGTTGGGTTAAGGCCTCACAAAGCTACCCAAGTGGCGCCGGGTTCGGTGCGCGGAAGAGAGGGGCCCGCGCACCTGATCCGCCCCGGCTCGGCGTTACTTTTTGCGGGAATTGGTGAAGGCCATGAGAGCCAGGCCGACGGCCAGCCAGCCAATCACGATACTCCACTCCACCATGTTGAGGGAGGCGGGAGAGAACGGAATCACGAGCAGGCCGATGATGATGGCGCAGGCAGCGATAGCGAGGCCGATGCCAAACTTGCCGCCGGGCACCTCGTAGGGACGAGGCAGGTCGGGCTCGGTGAAGCGCATGCGCAGGCAAGCGAGGGCGACCATGCCGCAGGAGAAGATGAAGGCGAGAGCCGACACGTTGGTCAGAGGGATGAGCATGTTCTTGCCCAGGAACGGACCGACGACGGTGATGACGCCCAAGACGACGCAGGCAAGCTTGGGAGCGCCGGACTTGGGGTCGACCTCGGCGAACTTCTCGGGCAGCTGGCCCTTGCGGCCCATGGCGAGCATGATGCGGCTCGTGGCGCCGTAGAAGGAGTTCATCGGACCCATGGGTCCAAGCGTAGCGATGACGAGCATGGCCAGGTACAGGAGCATGTTGATGCCCTTGAGGCAGGCGAGCGCGGGAACCGGGCTCTTAACGAACTCATGCCAGTCGAGGATGGTGCCGAACGAGTAGATACAGACCATGTAGAAGCCGCCGGCGGCCAGCAGTGCCAGGGAGATGATCTTGCCGAACTTGTTCCAGTTGAGGCCCTCGGCTGCTTCCTCAGCCTGCTGAGGAATGGTGTCGAAGCCGGCGTAGAAGAACGGAGTCAGAACCAAGACCGACACGATGCCGGCGAACAGGCTGGTGCTCTCGGTAGCGGCCTTGCCGCCGCCAGCGCCGGCGACCTGGGAGAACACGGGCATGGCGTTGTCCGGCGAGCCGGTGAACAGCGAGACGCCCATGGCGAGCAGCATGCCGCAGAGCAGGGCCTTGGTCAGGAAGGCCTGGAGTTTGGCAGCCGAGCTGGCGCCGCGGAAGTTGAGGAAGATGACGTAGACTGCAAAGCCGAGCGCGATCAGCGTCGGGAACAGGTAGACGTCGGCCCCCAGTATGGTGTAGAGCTTGACGGCGCGCAGCCACTCAAGGCCGGGCAGGCTGCCGAACATCTCGGACACGAGGGTCGAAATGGCGATGGCCTCCCACGGGCACAGGATGCCGTTGCCCAGGGCCAAAAGCCATCCGGTGATGTAGCTCAGCGTACGGCCAAAGCTACGATCGACATACTCGACGATGCCGCCCGAGATGGGGATAGCAGCCGTGAGCTCACCGAAAACAGCTCCGACGGGCACGAGGAAGATTGCACCCAAGAGGAATGCGATCATAGCGGGAACGGGACCGCCGCCCACGACCATCCAGTCGCCGACCTGCAGAACCCAACCGGTACCGATGATGGCACCGAAACCGATGGTGAAGAAGTTCCAGAGCGAAAGCGTTTTCTTCATGCCGCCGTTATCCTCGACTGCAACTTCTGCGTTCTTGTCCGCCATTGTTCCCCTCCTTTCCTGTTTGACGCCCTTGGCGTCACCCCTTGCGCGGTCCGTTTTGCCGCGCGCTTTTATTCCATGGCTTTAAGATACGGCCTTGGCGCAGCAGCGCCGCTCGCAGCTCGACCGAAGGCAGAACTGCAAAACGAGCGGCGCCGTTTTTGGGACGAACGGTGGGAGACGTCATTCGTCTTGGACGCTTTCATCTTGTCTGCTTTTGAATACCTGTTGCCATGGCGCTTGGCGCGCGGCGCGGCAACGTTCATACCATTTGTCAGGCTTTTGGCGCACATGCCCATGTGTCGTGCATCTTTTTATGTAGGATAGACAAGTTACACATGAGGCAAGGTGATTCGAATGGCATACGGATACAATGACGGCGACCAACGGCCACAAAGCGTGCGCCTTGCCGGCCGCACCACACCAACGCCCGGAAGCACCTCCGACAACGACAACCCGCAGCGCCCCCAAGAGCAGCCCGGGGCTTCTTCGCGGCAACAAATCCGTACCGTGCAGCAGTCAGACCGCGTGAGTACGAGCACACGCCAACGCCAGACCGACACATCGCAGCCACGTCGCTACGATCGCCGTAAGACCGACTACTACGTCAAGCGCTCCTTTTCGCGACCTCAACGCGATCGCGGCAATTCCGCCCCTCACCCTGCGTCGCACGCCACAAGCCACGCGCTTCCGGCCCGCCGCCTACGCCTTACGCTTTGCTCCATCGCCGCCTGCCTCGTCTTTGTGTTTTTGGGATCCTGTATCTCCCACGGATCAGCCGGTCTTGAGCCCACTGCCGAAGACAAGCTGCTTAAAGCTCCCGTCGCGCCCGGTTACTCCTTTGCGTTCTCGACCCCACGCTCGCAATGGCAGGCCGGCGCCATGCCCCACATCTACCAAATTGACCCCGCATGGTCGGAGCTGCCCTATGCCGGCGGCACTATTCGCGAAAACGCTTGCGGTCCCACTTGCCTCACCATGGTCTATATCTTTAAGACCGGCCACACCGATAAGACGCCGGTCGATATATGCGCACTGGCCGAAGCCGGCAACTACGCCCCCACCGGTGCCACCGAGTGGTCGTTTATGACAGGCGGTGCGTGGCAGCTGGGGCTCAACGGAACACAGCTCTATAACGATCGCGAATCGATTACCCAAGCACTTCGCTCGGGTGCGCCCGTCATCGCCGCAGTGCGCCCCGGTACGTTTACCAACGTAGGCCACTACATCGTGCTCTACGGCATCGACGACGCCAACCAGATTGGCGTCTACGACCCCAACTCGGCCAGCCGCAGCGCCCGCCGCTGGGGCGTCGTAGAGGTCCTCAACGAAGTCGAAGCCATGTGGGCCTACTACTAGTCATTGGGGACAGACTTAAATGAGTGGTCATTGGGGACGCTCTTGTTTGACTAGTCATTTAAGAACGTCCCCAATGACTAGGTGAATAGCAAAAGCCCCGCAGTCGGAGCGGACTGCGGGGCTCATGAAGAGAGGCTAGTTTGTGGGCGCTTTGCCTGGCGCCCACGAGAGAGGCAACAGAGTAGAGACTACTCGTGGATGCGGGTACCGGAGAGGCCAGCCATGGTCTCGGCGGCCTTGTCCAGAGCGCCGATGATGCAGGTGCGGCCCTTGCGGGAACGGGCGAACTTGATGGCAGCGCGGACCTTGGGCTCCATGGAACCCTTGCCGAACTGGCCCTCGTCGGCCAGGCGCTCGGCCTCGTCGGCGGTGAGGTCCTCGAGCTCCTCCTGGTTGGGCTTGCCAAAGTTGATGGCGACATGCTCAACGGCGGTCAGCAGGAACAGAACGTCGGCGTCACAGTCCTCGGCCAGCAGCTCGCCGCCCAGGTCCTTGTCGATGACGGCGGGAACGCCCTTGTAGCAGCCCTTGTTCTCGTAGTCGCGGACGACGGGGATGCCGCCGCCACCGCAGGCGATGACGATGAACTCGTTGTCGAGCAGGTTAAGGATGGAGTCAGCCTCGACGATCTTCTTGGGATCGGGGGAGGCGACGACGCGACGCCAGCCGCGGCCGGAATCCTCGACGAAGACCTTGGAGGGATCCTCGGCCATGAACTCCTTGGCCTGCTCCTCGGTGTAGAAGGGGCCGATCGGCTTGGTCGGGTTCTTGAACGCGGGATCATCCGGGTCGCACTCGATCTGGGTGACGACGGTGGCGGCGTGCCAACGCTTATAGCGCTTGTGCATCTCGCGGCCGATGCCCTGCTGCAGGTGATAACCAATGTAGCCCTGGGACATGGCGCCGCACTCGGGCAGCGGCATCTCGGGGGTACCGATGGCATCGTGGGCAGCGGCGAAGGCGTTCTGGATCATGCCGACCTGCGGGCCGTTGCCGTGGGTGATGATGATCTCATTGCCCTGCTCGATGAGACCGAGGAGAGCGTGGGCGGTGTTGCTCACGGCCTCGATCTGCTCGACGGGGTTGTTGCCGAGGGCGTTGCCGCCAAGGGCGACGACAATACGATCGGGCTTGCCAAGAGGCTTAGACATTGCTGGAATCCTTTCTGTAAAAGGCCTACAACCCATTAATAACCCGCGTCCGTGCGATACGCGAGTTTATTAAGGTTTATATTCTCTTTATCGCTCATTTTATTCATTTTGAAAATAGCGGAACGGTGAACGGTCGTTTTTGTCCGCTCAGCGTACAGAACTCCAGCTCAGACATATCTACGCAATTTACGTGCGACTTTATTTAAATGAAGCGAGGATTATGTCGGATTATGCAAACTACATCTCTGCTAAACACAAAACGGACAGCGCAATATCTTACTCGCGCTATACGAGATTCTATGCACTTATAAGTCGAGTATGCACCCCTGCAAAAACAAGGGGCTTTTCATCCAGCAAAAGGAATAAAGAAGCGCTCCGAAAAGGCGGCAACAACCACGCCCCCATCCATCCCCAAAGTGGCGCGAGGTTTCGCGGCAAAGCCGCGAAACAGCGAAGGGGACGGAATACCCGGCCAACTACGTCCTTCATCCGCCCACACAATCCGAGGACGTAGTCGTAGCAGGATCTGAGGGCTAACCTTCGCGGACACTCCGCAGGACGAAAGAACCCCCGCCGCACATTGTGCGCAGCGGGGGTTCTTTCTGTCCGAGGACGTCCGCGAAGGTTAGCCCTCAGATCCTGCGGTGGGAGACTTAGGCCTCGTTGTACACCGTCTTGAGCTTCAGCAGGTGCTGATAGCGGTCCATAGCGGCCTGCTCATTCTCCTTGAAGAGCTCCTCGGCGCGCTCGGGGAAGGAACGCGTCAGCGAAGCGTAACGGGCCTCGTTCATCAGGAACTCCTGATAACCGCCCGCGGGCTCCTTGGAATCGAGCGAGAACTTCTTGCCGGCAGCAGCCTCGGGGTTGAAGCGGAAGAGGTTCCAGTAACCGCACTCGACAGCCTTCTTCATCTCGGCCTGGCAGTTCTGCATGCCGCCCTTCTTGATGGAGTGCATCTCGCAGGGGCTATAGCCGATGATGAGGGACGGGCCGTCGTAGGCCTCGGCCTCGTGGATGGCCTTGAGGGTCTGAGCCGGGTTGGCGCCCATGGCGACCTGCGCCACGTAGACGTAGCCGTAGCTCATGGCGATCTCGGCCAGGGACTTCTTCTTGGTCACCTTACCGGCAGCGGCGAACTGAGCGACCTGACCCAGGTTCGAGGCCTTGGAGGCCTGACCGCCGGTGTTGGAGTAGACCTCGGTGTCGAAGACGAAGACGTTGACGTTGTGGCCGGAAGCCAGGACGTGGTCCAGGCCACCGAAGCCGATGTCGTAGGCCCAGCCGTCGCCGCCGAAGATCCAGAAGGACTTCTTGGTGAGGTAAGCCTTGTCGGCGAGGATCGCCTTGGAAGCGTCGCAGCCGCACTTCTCGAGCTCGGCAACGTAGGCAGCGGCAGCGGTCTTGGAGGCCTCGGCGTCGTTGACGGAGTCAATCCAAGCCTGGCCGGCGGCCTTGAGCTCATCGGACGGACCATCGGCAGCGATGATGTCCTGGGTAGCGGCGATCAGCTTGTGCTGAACGGCCTCATAGCCAACGGCCATGCCCAGACCGTGCTCGGCATTGTCCTCGAACAGGGAGTTGTTCCACGCCGGGCCGTGACCGTCCTTGTCCTTGCAGTAAGGAGCGGTGGCAGCGGGGTTGCCCCAAATGGAGGAGCAGCCGGTGGCGTTGGAAATGAACATGCGGTCGCCGGCGACCTGGGTCACCAGACGTGCATAGGCGGTCTCGGCGCAGCCGGCGCAGGAGCCGGAGAACTCCAGGTAGGGCTGCTTAAACTGGCTGCCCTTGACGTTGGCCGCGATGAGCTCCTTCTTCTCGGAGACGTTCTCGACCATGTAGTCCCAAACGGGCTGCTGGTCCATCTCCTGCTCGGTGGGAACCATCTCGAGGGCGCCCTTGGGGCAGACCTTGACGCAGTTGGTGCAACCCATGCAGTCGAGCGGGGACACGGCCATGGTGAACTTCATGCCCTTGGCCTTGGGGCCCATGGCGTCGAGCGTGCGGGTAGCCTCGGGCGCGGCGGCAGCCTCGTCCTCGGTCATCGCGAACGGACGGATGGTGGCATGCGGACACACATAGGCGCACTGGTTGCACTGGATGCACTTGGTCTCGTCCCAGTGGGGAACGACCACAGCGACGCCGCGCTTCTCGTATGCGGAGGCGCCCAGCTCAAACTGGCCGTCGGCGCAATCGACGAAGGCGGAAACAGGCAGGCTGTCGCCGTCCATGCGATCGATGGGCTCGAGCAGGTTCTTGACCTGCTGGGCGATGGCGGACTTGGTCTCCTCGGAGAGCTCGACGGGGGCGGCATCCTCGGCGGTAGCCCAGTCGGCCGGAACCTCGAACTTACGGAAGGCGGTAGCGCCGGCATCGATGGCCTTGTGGTTGGCGTCGACGATAGCCTGGCCCTTCTTCATGTAGGACTTGGTAGCCGCGTCCTTCATGTACTGCAGGGCGTCCTCGGCGGGCAGGACCTTGGCCAGCGCGAAGAAGGCGGACTGGAGCACCGTGTTGGTGCGCTTGCCCATGCCGACCTTGGCCGCCAGGTCGATAGCGTCGATCAGGTAGACGTTGACGTTGTTGTTCGCGATGTAGCGCTTGGCCACGGCGGGCATGTGCTCGGCGAACTCCTCGTCGCTCCACTGGCAGTTGACCAGGAAGGTGCCGCCCGGCTTGACGTCGCGGACCATCTTGAAGCCCTTAACGATGTAGCTGGGGTTATGGCAGGCGACAAAGTCGGCCTTGGTCACGTAGTACGGCGAACGGATCGGGGAATCACCAAAGCGCAGGTGCGAGACGGTGACGCCGCCGGTCTTCTTGGAGTCGTACTGGAAGTAGGCCTGGACGTACTTGTCGGTATGGTCGCCGATGATCTTGATCGAGTTCTTGTTGGCGCCGACGGTACCGTCGCCACCCAGACCCCAGAACTTGCACTCGATGGTGCCGGGGGCTGCGGTGTTGGGCGCATCCTCGGCCTCGGGCAGGCTCAGGTTGGTCACGTCATCGACAATGCCGATGGTGAACTCGCGCTTGGGCTCGTCCTTCTTAAGCTCCTCGAAGACAGCGAACGCGGACGCGGGAGGCGTGTCCTTGCTGCCCAGGCCATAACGGCCGCCGACGACCTTGATGCCCGTCTTGCCGGCCTCGTAGAGAGCGGAGACGACGTCCTGGTAGAGCGGCTCGCCGATGGAACCCGGCTCCTTGGTGCGGTCCATGACGGCGATCTTTTTGACGGTCTCGGGGAGAACGTCGACAAAGTGCTTGATGGAGAACGGACGGAACAGGCGAACCTTGACCAGGCCGACCTTCTCGCCGTGAGCGTTGAGGTAGTCGATGACTTCCTCGAGCACGTCGCAGAAGGAGCCCATGCACACGACGACGCGATCAGCATCGGGAGCGCCGTAGTAGTTGAACAGGCCGTAATCGGTGCCGAGCTTCTCGTTGATCTTCTTCATGTAGCCCTCGACGACGGCGGGAAGCTCGTCGTAGACCTTGTTGCAGGCCTCGCGGTTCTGGAAGAAGATGTCGCCGTTCTCGTGGCTGCCGCGGGTATGCGGATGCTCAGGGTTGAGCGCGTGATCGCGGAAAGCCTGGACAGCGTCCATGTCGCACATCTCGGCCAGATCCTTGTAGTCCCACATGGCGACCTTCTGGATCTCGTGGCTGGTGCGGAAGCCGTCGAAGAAGTTAAGGAACGGGGTCTTACCCTCGATGGCAGCAAGGTGAGCCACCGGCGAGAGGTCCATGACCTCCTGGACGTTGCCCTCGGCGAGCATGGCGAAGCCGGTCTGACGACAGGCCATGACGTCGGAGTGATCGCCAAAAATGTTCAGGGCGTGGGAAGCGACGCAACGCGCGGAGACGTGGAAGACGCCCGGGAGCTGCTCGCCCGCGATCTTGTACATGTTCGGGATCATCAGGAGCAGACCCTGAGAAGCCGTGTAGGTGGTGGTCAGAGCACCGGCGCCCAGCGAACCGTGAACGGTACCGGCTGCACCTGCCTCGGACTCCATCTCGACGACCTTGACCGGGGTGCCGAAGATATTCTTGCGACCCTGGGCCGCCCACTGGTCGACATGGTCGGCCATCGGGCTGGACGGCGTAATGGGATAAATTCCCGCTACCTCGGTGTACGCATACGAAACATATGCGGCCGCCTCGTTGCCGTCCATAGACTTAAACTTACGCGCCATATACCCCTCTCCTCTCATATAGGTATACAGGCCCCGGCGATCGCCGGGATGTTGGCGTGATGGGATTT
>DBEZQF010000234.1:0-1951 GCA_048254795.1 Collinsella sp.
CAGCTGCCCACGAGCGAGCACTCGGCCGAGGAGCTCGACAACTTGCTCGCCGGCAAGCTGGGCTTTTTGAGCTTTACGACCGAGGTCATGACCCAGCCCGACGTGGACGGCGTGCGCCCCTACCTGCTGGTGAGCGCCGGCGCCCTGTCCGAGAAGATTGATGCGCTGGCAAGCCTGCCGCGCGAGGTGTGGTCGAGCACGCTTTTGCTCGATGCCGACGCCGACCGCGTGCGCGACGTTCTCACGCAGATTCGCATTGGGCTTGAGCAGGGCTTTATCAACAACGGTCACTCGGCGGCGCTCGGTCGCGCGATGAGCTACAGCTCGCCTTCGGCCGTGGTGCGCGAGCAGCTTTCGGGCGTGGACTTCTATCTGTTCCTGCGCGACCTGCTCGACCACTTTGACGAGCGCGTGAACGGGTTGCGTACCAAGCTTGCCGAGCTGGCAGGCCGCATCTTTGTGGCCGATGGCTGCCTGGCGAGCTTTACCGGCAGCGACGAGGACTTTAACGCATACTGGGCCGCCGTGGGCGACCTGGAGCTGGGCGCTGGCGACGGCGCCGATGCCGGCCGCAACGCGCTCGTGGTGCCGACGCCGTGCGACCGCCACGAGGCCTTTGTCATCCCCAGCGACATCTGTTTTGCGGCAAGCGCGTGCGACCCGCGTCGCTTGGGCATCGACGTGACGGGCGCCTGGGCGGTTGCCGCCAACGCGCTCTCCTACGACTATCTGTGGAACGAGATCCGCGTTAAGGGCGGCGCGTACGGCTGCGGATTCCGCGCGGCCGGCGAGCGTCAGGCGGCGTTCTACACCTACCGCGACCCGGCGATCGATCCTTCGATTGAGCGCGTGGAGCGCGCGGGCGCATGGCTTGGCAGCTTTGAGCCCGACGAGGCCGCCTTTGAGGGCTTTATTGTGAGCTGCGTGAGCGGCATGGACGCGCCGGTGAAGCCGTACGCGCTCACCAAGCGCCGCAACACGACCTACCTGGCCGGGCTCGATCCGCATGCGCGCGAGGAGCGTCGCGCCCAGATGCTCGCCGCCACGCCCGGTGAGCTGCGCTCGCTCGGCGCCGACGTGACGCGCATCGCAGCCGAGTCGCCCACCTGCGTCTTTGGCGGCCGAGACGTCATCGCCAAGAGCAACGCCGGCTTTAACGTCATCGACCTGCTGGGCTAACGCACAAAGGTAGATTTTTGGGACATGCCCGGAAATCTACCTTTTTCTGTGGCTTGGGCGGGGCGGCGCAGCCCACCGCGGCGGTTTGTCTCAATCTGTAACATCTAGACGGCAATATCGGCTCCAGATGTTACAAATCGAGACGTTCCCGAACGGCACCAGCTCTTTGTCTCAATCTGTAACATCTAAGTCCAATTTTGCCGAGCTACTGTTACAGATCGAGACAAACCGCCGCAGACACCCATCACAACACAGACCACCACGAAGGTGCATGTATCCCCTTCGTGGTTGTTTTGCTGTTTGCCCAGATAAAACCTGCCAAAATAAACCTGTCCCTTTTTGGCAAGTTTGCTAGAGGAGGTTGGGATGGACAAGGCTGAGTTGCGGCGGACGGTGATTGCCCGGCGCGATGCGATTGATTTGAATGTGCGGGCGGCGAAGTCTGCTGTTGTATGCGCGCGGCTTGTTGAGCTGATGAAGTCCAGCGGCACTGCGGGGCAACGCACCGTTGCCGTCTATGCCGCGATGGGTTCCGAGGTCGACCCAGCCGCGTTTGCCGCTGCGGCCGCCAAACGCGGCTGGCGCGTAGCCTATCCGTGCATGCTCTCGGCAACAGACGCCATGGCTTGTGGCCAGCGCATGTGCATGCGGGCAGTCTCTGCCGGCGATGCGTCCGAGGCCCCGTTTATCGCCCACCCTACGCGGGCCTTCGCAGCCACGGACGTCGACAGCGACCACTTCCCCATCGTGCCCGCCGCCGAGCTCGACATGG
>DBEZQF010000235.1:0-2803 GCA_048254795.1 Collinsella sp.
CACGCTGACCTGCAGATTCGTACTGTGCTTGCACGTTTCCGCAGCTATTGGTATAGTTTGCTTGCAAATGAAGTTGTAATTGAAAGAAGTGGGGTTTCGGCCCCGCTTCTTTTTTGTATGGATGGAGGTGCCGCAATGGTCAAGACCAAGACCGAGCAGGCGATCATCAACGCGCTCGAGGCCGTCGCTCCCCAGCACGATGTCGACATCGTCGACGTCGAGCTCGTGGGTGCCACCAAGGCCCCCTGCGTGCGCGTGCGTATCGAGGGTGCCGAGGGTCAGAGCCTGTCGCTCAACGACGTCACGGCCAACACCAAGTGGGTCGGCGATGTGATTGAGGAGCTCGACCCCATCTCTTCGAGCTATACGCTCGAGGTGTCGAGCCCGGGTATGGCGCGCCCGCTGCGCCGCCCGTGCGACTTTGCCCGCTTTGTGGGCGAGGACTGCGAGCTCACCTCCACCGCCACCGAGGGCCGTCGCAAGTACGCCGGCAAGATTGCCGCCGCCACCGAGACGAACGTGACCCTCGAGCTCGAGGACGGCGAGTCCGTCACCCTCGATTTCTCTGATGTTAAGAAGTGCAAGTTGAAGCCCACCTACGACTTCAAGCCCGCGAAGGAAGGAAAGTAAGATGGCAGCATCCGACATGATGTCCGCCCTGATGGAGCTTTGCCAGGAGAAGCACATCGACCAGCTCTACCTGATCGACCGCCTGGAGCAGTCGCTTGCCAAGAGCTATGCCGAGATCCTGCATCTTGAGTGGGGCGCCAAGGTGACCATCGACCGCACCACCGGCAAGATCTACGTCTACCGCCTGGAGCCGATCGACGATTCCATGGACGAGGAGGGCAACTTCACCGAGTTCGAGGAGATCGACGTTACCCCCAAGAACACGAGCCGCATCGCTGCCCAGCACGCCAAGGCCGAGATCAACGCCATCGTGCGCAACTCCGCCCGCGAGCAGATCTACGAGGAGTTCTCCGGCCGCATCGGTGACCTCATCAGCGGTACCGTGCTGCAGTCCACACCCGACTTCACGATCGTCAAGATCCGCGAGGGCGTCGAGGCCGAGCTTCCGCACTTCGACCAGCGCCGTTACGAGAACGAGCGCAACGAGCGTCCGATGGGCGAGCGCTACCTGCACAACCAGCACATCAAGGCCGTGATCATCGACGTTCGCGACCCCAACTCCAACCTGCAGCCGGTTCGTGGCGAGCACAGCCGTCCGCCGATTGTCATCTCCCGTACCCACCCCGAGCTCATGCGTCGTCTGTTTGAGCAGGAGGTGCCCGAGATCTATGAGGGCACCGTCCAGATCAAGTCGATCGCCCGCGAGCCCGGCCAGCGCTCCAAGGTCGCCGTCCACTCGCTCGACGACCGTCTGGATCCCGTGGGCGCCTGTGTCGGCCCCAAGGGCAGCCGTGTTCGCGCTGTCGTGGGCGAGCTCCGTGGCGAGCGCGTCGACGTCATCCTTTGGGATGCCGATCCTGCCGTCTACGTCGCCAACGCCCTGTCGCCCGCCAAGGTCACCCGCGTCCTCATCGACGAGGAGAAGGCCTACGCCGGCGTCATCGTGCCCGACGACCAGCTGTCCCTCGCCATCGGCAAGGAGGGCCAGAACGCCCGCCTCGCCGCGCGCCTGACCGGCTGGCACATCGACATCAAGTCCGAGACGCTTGCCGCCGACATCCTCAAGAACGTTCCCGTTCACGAGGAGCCCGCCGCCGACCTGATCGGTGACGAGGAGGACGAGGACGTCCGCCGCTGCGAGTACGTGTCCGAGGACGGCATCCAGTGCCGCAACCAGGCTCGTCCCGGCTCCCGTTTCTGCGGTGTCCACGACACCGACGCCTTCGATGATGCGGAGGACCTGATCTAGCGCGCGGTCGCGCCGGGCGGGTCCCGGCGCGTCTCCCACGCTCGTTCAGTCTCTAGGCACCCAAGGTGCCAGAAAGGGTAGGTGAAGTCATATGGCAAAAGTCCGTGTGTCCACCCTGGCCAAAGAGTTCGGCATGACCTCCAAGGAACTGATGGGTCATCTCGCCGATATGAAGATTCCCGCTAAGTCCGCTTCCTCCACCTTGGAGGACGCCTATGTCGCCATGGTCCGCAAGCAGCTCGCCTCGGTGATCGAGGCCCGCGCTCAGGAAGTCGAGGCCGCCAAGCAGGCCGAGGAGCAGGCAGCTGCTGCCGAGGAGGCCGCACGCGCCGCCGAGGCCGAGCGCGAGCGCATCGCCGCCGAGAAGGCACGCGAGGAGGAGCGCCGCCAGTTTGCCGCAGCCCAGGCTGCCGAGGAGGCTGCCCGCGCCGAGGCCGAGGCCAAGAAGAAGGCCGAGCAGGAGCGCCTTGCCCGCGAGAAGGAGGAGGCTGCCCGCGAGGCCCAGCGCCGCGCCGTTCCCGCTTCCGACTCCGGTTCGCGCTTCCGTTCGCTGCTCGACCAGATCGCCGCACAGGAGACCGTGCTCAAGGAGAAGAAGGACGCCGAGGACAAGGCCAAGGCCGAGCGCGCCGCAGAGCGCGGTAACCGTCGTGGCGGCAACAACGACCGCCGCGGTGGCCGTCGTAACGATCGCAACGCCTCAGACAACAACTCCGAGCGCAACGCCTCCGAGAGCCGTCCACACAGCCATCGCACCAACGCCAGCAACAACGTCGCTGCCGGCATGGACTTCCCCAACCCCGATAAGCAGGGCAAGGGCAAGAAGCGCAAGGGCGGTCACAACAACGAAGAGGACCACTACAGCCGCATGGCTCGCGAGGCCGAGGAGTACAGCCGCGAGAAGGTGCTCGAGGAGGCTCGTGC
>DBEZQF010000236.1:0-1583 GCA_048254795.1 Collinsella sp.
CCCATCATCGTCACCGAGTTCATGCATCGGTTCTATGTCCAGGAAGGCAACAAACGCGTCAGTGTCCTCAAATTCCTGGACGCTCCAACGGTTTCGGCCAGGGTCACCCGTCTCTACCCCGGCACATGGGATTCCGTCGAAAGCCGCCTGTACGGTGAATTCTGCGCGTTTTGGCGCGTCTGCCCCCTATACGAAATCGAGTTCTCGCGTGAGGGAAGCTACGAGACGCTCGCCAAGATGCTCGGTCGGAACCTTATCGAAAAATGGCCGCAGAAAAAGGTCGACTACCTGCGCCACACCTTCCTGCTCTTTAAGCGCGCCTACCTTCGCGCAGGCGGCGACCACCTGGACATTACGCCCGCCGACGCCATGCTCGTCTACCTCAATGTGTACAACCAGGACCGCCTGCTGGATACGCCGACGGATATCGTCGTAAACCGCCTGTGCAAGATCTGGCGCGAGCTGGTTATTGCCGGCAAAAATGACGAGGACAAGGTCGATCTTGTCGAAGCACCGAGCGTCGACGAGGAAAAGGCGCCCGCCAAGTCCACCTCCGGCGTGCTCAACTTCTTTATGGGCAAGACCGTCTATTCGGCGGCTAACCCCCTGCGCATCGCCTTTATCCATGAGTTCCCCTGTGCGACGTCGAGCTGGGACAGCCTGCACGACCAAGGGCGTCAGTATCTCGATGAGCACTTTGGCGGTATCGTGCGCACCGAGGCGTTCGAGGACTGTCACGATCCGGATGTGTTCTACGCCGCCGTGGAAACGGCTGTCAAACATGGAGCAAACGTCATCTTCTCGACCTCGCACCGCCTGATGGAATACACGCTCAGGGCTGCCGTTGAGTATCCCCGGGTTCGGTTCCTCAACTGCTCTATCGGCCTTCCCCATCAAAGCGTCCGTTCGTACTTTGGCAAGATGTACGAGGCCAAGTTTCTGCTGGGCGCCCTTGCGGCCAGCATGGCGGACAACCACCGCATCGGTTACCACGCGTCGGTCTTCGCCTCGGGCGCACTCAGCGAGATCAACGCCTTTGCGATTGGCGCCTCGCTGCTCGACCCGCGCGCGCAGGTCATCCTCACCTGGGGCGATGTGCCCGCCGGAGGCCTTGCCGAGGCCATGTGCCGCGAAGGCGTGAGCGTCATGACCGGCGCCGATATGTCAAAGTCGCTGGAAGATCCCACCGCCTACGGGCTTCACCGCTTGGTCGATGGCAAGGTTACCGGCATCGCCATGCCCGTCTGGAACTGGGGGCGCTACTACGAGCTTATCGTGAAAAGCCTTCTTCACGGCACGTGGGACGAGACCAGCGACGACAACCAAGTGCGCGCTGTCAACTACTGGTATGGCATGAGCTCCGGCGTTATCGACATCCGTTACGCTCCGGGCCTACCCTACCAAACGCGCAAACTCGTGCAGTTGCTCCGCAACGGCATTGTTGAGGGATCCATCAACCCCTTTGGCGGCGAGCTCCACAGCCAGAACGGCGTGGTACAGATCGAAGGCTTCCCTCCGCTGCCGAGCACGCAGATTGTCGAGATGAATTGGCTGGCGGACAACGTGGTAGGCACCATTCCGCA
>DBEZQF010000237.1:0-4158 GCA_048254795.1 Collinsella sp.
CCGCCGCGCATGCACACGATGGTGTTGCCGCCATTACCGGCACGCTTGGCGTACAGGCGCGCGAGCTTCATCGAGCCCTCGTTGGCCTCGGCGCCAGAGTTGGCAAAGAAGGTCTCCCAAACCTGCTCATCCGCAGCCGGGGCACCAAGAGCAGCTGCCGTGGTCTCATCGCCGGCGACAATGGCATCGGCAAGCACGCGCGCACCATCTACGTCGTCGTTAGCAAGCTTGGACAGCAGCGCCGCGACCTGCCCGCGCTGCTCAATGTAGAAGTAATTGGAGACATGCATGAGCTTTTTGGTCTGTGCCTCGAGCGCCGAGAGCACAGCCGGGTCGCCATGACCTAGGCTGCACACGCCGATGCCGGCAAGAAAGTCGAGGTACTCACGGCCATCGTCGCCGGTGAGCTTCATGCCGTGACCCTCGACAAACTCGACCGGAGAGCGGCCAAAGGTATGCATAACGTAATGGGATTCAAGCGATTGCTGAGCTGCAAGTGACATGAGATGCCTTTCGTTGGGCGCCAGACGGCGCGGGGCTATGGGTGCAGGAATGGGGCGGCTGCGGGTCAGCTAGACCGTCTGAAGCTTCTCGACCTCGTCAAGGTTCTCGGTCAGACGCGCAGCAAACGTCGAAAGCGGATGCGGATGCGTATCGAACTCGTAAGCCGTCTCGGTGGAATGGATCACGGTGCCGACGCCGGCATCGGTCAGCAGCTCCAGGAGCAGCGAATGCGGCGTGGTACCGTTAATGATGTGGGCACGAAATACGCCGCCGGTAAGAGCATCGACGGCCGCACGCAGCTTAGGAATCATGCCCTTATCGACCTCGCCGCCGTAGAGCATTTCGTTGACCTCGTCGAGCGTTAGGTTGGAGATAAGCGAGTCCTTGTCGCTAAAGTCCTTGTACAGGCCATCGACGTCGGTCAAAAAGATTGCCTTATGCGCGTGGAGCGCCGCGGCAACGGCACCGGCGGCGGTATCGGCGTTGATGTTGAAGAAACCGCCGTCCTCCCCCGCCGCGACGGTAGCGATGACGGGGATGTACTCGCTATCGAGTAAGCGCTCGATATAGTCGGTGTTGACGTGCGTCACTTTGCCCACGCGACCGAGCTCGGGGTCGAGCGGCTCGGCGATGAGCGTGCCGGCATCGCTGCCCGACACGCCCACGGCCAGGTTGCCGTGGTGGTTGATGGCAGCAACCAGCTCCTGGTTAACCTTGCCGCCCAGCACCTCGCGCACGATATCCATAGTCGCCGGCGTGGTCACGCGCTGGCCGTTCTTAAACTCGACGGGAATATCGTAATGGCTCAGCGCCTCGTTGATAGCCTTGCCGCCGCCATGCACGATGACGGGGCGCATACCGATGATCTTGAGCAAAACGATGTCGCTCATCACGTCGCGGCGCAGCTGCTCATCAACCATGGCGGCTCCGCCATATTTGATAACAACCGTCTTGCCGGTCAGGTTCTTAATCCACGGCAGCGCTTCGAACAGCAGCTGCGCGGTTGCTTCGTTGGATTCGCTCGAACGACAATCGCGTGCGAATTTCATAATCTGCCTCGTCTTTCGTATCGTTATCGCGCCGCGCTCCGCTGTCCGCAATCGCGGCAAGATGCGCAGCGTGCCCGGAATCTAGGAACGGTAGTCGCCGTTGATGGAGATGTACTCATGCGTGAGGTCGCAGGTCCACACGGTCGTTGCCGCGTCGCCTGCGCCCAAGTCGGCCGAGATCACGATCTCGGGCGCCTCGAAACGTCGTAGAGCCTCGTCCTCGTCAAAGGGAACAGTCAGACCGTCGCGACAGACAGGCATGCCCATCATGTCAATGGAAACGTCTTCCTGATTAAACATCACGCCGCACTTACCGAGTGCCATGGCGACGCGGCCCCAGTTGCAGTCGTGGCCGGCGATGCAGGTCTTAACGAGCGGCGAGTTGGCGACGGCACGGGCGGCGATATCGGCCTCCTCGTCGTTCACGGCGCCGGTAACGTTGACCGTAACAAGCTTGGATGCGCCCTCGCCATCGGCGGCGATATTGCGCGCCAGGCTCTCGCACACCTCGTGCACGGCAAATGCCAACTCGTCAAAGGCATCGGAGCCCTCGACGATAGGCTCGGCATCTGCGGCAGCGGCGCCGGAGGCAAGCATGATGCAGGTGTCGTTGGTCGAGGTGTCGGAATCGACCGTTACCTTGTTAAAGGTCTGCTTGACGGTCGAGAGCAGCAGGGCATGAAGTGCCGCAGGCTCGACGGGGGCATCGGTGGTGATAACTGCGATCATGGTGGCCATATTGGGCATGATCATGCCCGAGCCCTTGCACATTCCGCCTACCGTATAGACATTGCCCGCATGACCCGCAGCCTCGCTGACATAGGACACGGCGTACTCCTTGGAGTGCGTGTCAGTCGTCATGATGGCGCGAGCGGCATCGGCGCCACCGTGGGCGGAGAGCGCCTCGTAGGCAGCAGGAATGGCGGTCTCAAACGTGTCGATCGGCAGAATCTGGCCAATCACGCCCGTGGAGGCAACCAGAATCTGCTGGGGCTCGCAGCCGATGACCTGCGACGCGATGTTGCATGTCTCGCGCGCACAGGCTAGGCCGGTCTCGCCCGTGGCGGCATTCGCATTGCCGGAGTTGATTGAAACACCGGCGATAATGCCATAGCCCTTGTCCGCACCGCCCAGGTTGGCACGGCTCACCTGCACGGGCGCCGCACAAAAGCGGTTGGTCGTAAACACGCCGGCGCCGGGACAGGGTTTATCAGGCACGACGAGCGCATAGTCCAAGCGCTCGGGATTCTTCCGGAATCCCGCATGGATGCCTGCGGCCTTAAAGCCGGCAGCCGCCGTAACGCCGCCCTCGACGGCGCGAATCTTGATATCAATCAGGTCGGTGTTCATCGTCCCTACGACTCCTTATATCAAACAAAAAAGCGGGCATCGGCTGGCACGCCATACCGGTCGCAACTACTAGACCAGCTTAAAAGTGGCGCCCAACTCGATACCCGACTACCAAATCGCTAACAATCGAATGTGCTACACCGGGCACGCCACTGTGAGCAAGCCTCGTCGCTCGTCAAAGCCAAAAACGATGTTGGCGCACTGGACCGCCTGGCCCGCAGCACCCTTGCACAAATTGTCGATGGCGCCCGTCGCCACCAGCACGCCTGCACGCTTGTTGAGCGCAAGGCCAATCTGGGCGGCATTGGTACCGACGACCGAAGCCGTCTTGGGCTGCTGGCCGGCATCGAGCACGCACACAAAGGTGCGACCGGCGTAAAACTTCTTGTAATGGTCGACGACATCCTCAAGAACCAGCGCGTCGAGAGCCTGCGGCGCGAGCGGCATCGTCACCGTGGAAAGCAGGCCGCGCTTGAGCGGTGCCAAGTGCGGGGTGAAGACGATGCGGTCGGCCAGGCCGAGTATCTGCTCGATCTCGGGCGTATGACGATGCTTGCCCACGCCATAGGCTTCCAGGTTCTCGTCCGCGCTGCAAAAATGGGTGCGGGCGTTACAGGACTTGCCGGCACCCGTCACGCCGCTGATAGCGTCAACGATCACGGGACCGCTCTCGGCCACCCAGCCCGCACGCACGGCAGGAGCGGCTGCAAGGCTCGTTGCGGTGGGATAGCAGCCGGCGCAGGCGACCAACACGGGCTTTCCGGCGGCATGGCTGGAAGCAGCAGTCTCTAAGTCCTGACAGAACAGCTCGGGCAGGCCAAAAGCGCGGGTCTTGAGCAACTCGGGGCTCGTGTGCTCAGCGGCATACCATGCCTCAAAGACGGACGCGTCGCTCAGACGGTAATCGGCCGAAAGATCAAAGCAGGAAACGCCCGCGGCAAGCAGCGCGGGCACCTGTGCCATGGCAGCCGTGTGCGGCACGGCAAGAAAAACCGCATCGCAGCTCTTGAGCTCGGGCGCGTCATGCGTGGTGAAAACCAGGTCGCTCACACCAGCAAAGCTCGGATACACCGCGGACAGCGGCTGGCCGGCATCGGCGTTGGACGTAATGGCGACAAGTTCAAACTCGGGATGGCCGAGCACGAGGCGAATGAGCTCGGCTCCGGCATATCCAGCCGCGCCGACGATTCCAACCTTCAAAGACATATCAGACTCCTTGTCTGCGATTTATGCACCGATGCGCATTTCGCAGCGG
>DBEZQF010000238.1:0-1914 GCA_048254795.1 Collinsella sp.
GCACGGGCACCCTCAAAGGTTTCCTCGCCCGGCTGGAACAGCAACTTAACCGTGGCGTTGGCGTCGAGAAGCTCGGACTCGCGGGCCTTGAGCATACGAGCCGCACCAAGCAGCGCCGTCGCGTGCATATCGTGACCGCAAGCATGCATGCAGCAATTGGTGGATGCAAAGGGCTCGCCGGATTCCTCGGCAACGGGAAGGGCATCCATGTCGCCGCGGAGCATGATGACCGTACCGGCCTGCTTGTCCGTGCACGTACCGTTACCCCGAGCAGCAGCTGCCGCGCCGGCACCGATAAGGCCAACGACACAGGAGCCGTCAACAAGCACGGCATAGGGAATATCCATCTCGTCCAGACGCGCCTGGATAAAGGCGGACGTCTGCGGAAGGTTGTTACCCAGCTCGGGCATCTGGTGTAGATCGTGTCGCCACACAGCAAGCTCGTCTGCAAAAGTCTGAGCTTCTGCAACAAGACCGTCACCGATAGCGGCCTGCGCCGCTGCGGTAGCCTTGGGCGCTGGTTGCGGTTGAAAATCGGACAAAGCTGGTGCCATAGATGCCCTCCAGTAACGTTTTTGCAGCAAGCACTTTGATAGCGTAAAGTGCAAGGTACAACTTTAAGGGCGACGCATAAAATATGCCGCCCCGGGAGGGCGGCGCAACAAGTTGTTTACAATTGCGGGCGCGGCTTTTTGCGCAAAAAATCGAAGTGAGTCTCACTCAAGATAATCGACAGGAAGATAAGCACGAAGCCGGCGAGCAGGCGCGAGGTGAGCGCCTCCCCCATCAGCAGCACCGAAAACAACACGCCCGAAGGCGACTCCATCGAAAGGAGCAGTGAGCCCGTCGAAGCCGGGACATGCGCCAGGCCGACGTTTTGGATGAGCAGAGCCACGCATGTGCAGCCCACCGAGAGAAACGCCATCACACCGATAAAGTTCGGCGTCCACACGGACAGAGGCGCCTGGGTCTCGAATAGCAGCGACGAGACCAGGCTCAGCACGCCGTTGCCCACAAACATCCAAAACGTGATAACGTTGATGTCCATTTTGCGACCGTACTTGGCGGTCACCGCCATCTGGATGGCGAAGAAGACCGCGCCTGCCAGCGTAATGACGTCACCGATGTTGAACTCGACGCTATCGAGCGCCACCAAGCCAATGCCCGCCAAGCACAGCAGTGCCGCGCCCAGGTTATAGCGGGTGAGTTTTTCTCCGCTCAGAAAATAGCTCGCGAACGGCACGAGGATGCAATACGTGCCCGTCAAAAAAGCATTCTTGCCCGCCGTAGTATATGCCAGACCGACCGTCTGCAACGCATAGGCCGCCCACATGAGCACGCCCATACTCAGGCCAACGATCAGATTGCGAGCGTTGAAATGTGCAGTGATGCGCTTGTGGAAGACGGCAAACATGACCAACGCTGCAGGCAGAAAGCGTACATAGAGCAGCTCGAACACCGGAATGGTGCCGAGTGCATCCTTCATAGTGGTAAAGGAGTAGCCCCAGATGACCGCCACCGAAAGTAGCAAAACTTTCCAGAACAGCGGGGAGCGTGCGCCGGCGCCCCTGGGAATACCGCCCGCGCCCAAATCCTCACGGGCCACAGGGCTATCGGGCATGTTTTCGATTTCGTTGGCAGCGTATTGGGCCATGGAACATCCTCACACTCAATCTGGGCGTGGTGTCCGCACGCGTATGGCTGCGTGCCGCCTCATGGTCAAATAAAAACGGGGCGCACCGGACCCCCGGCACGCCCCGCTACTGTAGCAACAACCAAGCAGCCCACGCAATCCAGCCCACTAAAGCGTCGGCAGAGTAAACCTCGATGTTTCGTCGATGTCACGCTGTTGCACTAAATAAGTTTCGTGCTTTCAAGCTTTTCGATGATCCAGTCGTTGGCTTTGATGACCGG
>DBEZQF010000239.1:0-1887 GCA_048254795.1 Collinsella sp.
TAGGGGAGCGCGGCGGTCAGCGCGGCGATGTCCTCGTCGCGGACGTCGAGCTCGCCGCCGGCGATATGGGCCAGCTTGGTCGCAGCCTCCATGGTGTCGGCTGCATAGTGGCCGCGGAAGGTGGCGTCGAGTACCCAGCGGTTGTTGATGACGTCGGCCATGCGAGCTGCCTCGCAGTCGGCAGCGCTGTTGGGGTCGAGGGGATACTTGGGCTCCAGGTTCTGGACGATGCCGATCTCGCCCTCAAAGCCGCCCTCATGGAAGGCGACGACAGCCTTGGCGTGGGCCACCATCATGTTGTGCATGAGCTGGAAGGCCTTGTCCAAGCGATACTTCTCGCCGTGCGGCCAGTTGCCGACGATAAAGCTGCCCTCGGCGGTCGCGGGAATCTCGTTAAAGGTAAACCAGTGCTTGACCTCGGTGAACTCGGCAAAGCAGAACTTGGCGTACTCGACAAAGGCATCGATGGTCGTGCGCGTCAGGAAGCCCTCGCCACCGTCCTGGTAGAAGGCCTCGGGAGTGTCAAAGTGATCGAGCGTGACATAGGGGATAACGCCGGCTTTGTTGCAGGTGGCAAAGAGCTCGTGATAGAAGGCAACGCCCTCGGGGTTAATCTCACCAGTGCCGTTGGGGAAGATGCGGCTCCAAGCGATGGAGACGCGGATGCCGTTGATGCCGAAGCGCTGGCACAGGTCGATATCGACCGGATACTTGTTGTAGAAATCGCTTGCGGGGTCGGGGGAGAAGCGACCCTGAGCAGCCAGGAAATCGTCCCAGGGCACTTTGCCCTTGCCGTGCGTGCGGGTCTCGCCCTCAACCTGGTAAGCGGCGGTGGCGCCGCCAAACACAAAGCCGTCGGGGAACTTCATGGGATTGGTCATGAGTCATCCTTTCTGTGGGATACGAATAGGGAGAGGTGCCCGAACTGGGGATTCGGGCACCAACAGAGGGAGGTAACTAGTCGAGGTTCTCGCGGAGCCACTTGATGGCGCCAGCGGGGTCACGGGTAAGGTCGATATATTCCTTACCGCGCGGGGCGAGCAGCTTAATGCCCAGACGATCGGTGTCGGCCTTCATGTCGTTGTAGTAGCTACGGACCTGCGGGGCAAGCACGATAACGTCGTACTGATCCATGATGGCAGTGTGCTGACCATAGGCGCCTGCGGAGGAAGCAATATTCTCTCCGGTCTGTGCGGCACCTTCCTTGATGGCGTTGGCAAGCATGGCAGAGGTGCCGGCGCCGGCGCACAGGACGAGGACCTTCAGGCCGTCGACATCCTTCTTGGCGGATGCGTCGGCGGCGGGCTCGGGCTGATCGGCGACAGACTCGCTGTCGACGGCAGCGGCGGTCGGCTCGATGACGGGCGCAGGGGTGCTGGCAGCGATGGTGGCGGCACCATCGGACTCGAGACCCAGCTCGGCGGCGCGCTCGGCTTCCTGGTCACAGAGCAGCTTATCGTATGCCTTCAAGAACGGCAGGTAGATGATGGCGTCCAGCAAGATGATGATTGCGACAAATACCAGGGCAATAAGCTGGAAGTTCGTGGTGATGAAAATGCCGATGGGGGCGGGGGTGGCCCAAGGCACCACGAAGGAGAAGCCGTTCATGCCCACGTTATCGATAAAGAACTTGGCAACACTCACGTTGACGCAGCCGGCGGCAACAAAGGGGATGAGCATGTAGGGGTTAAGGATCATCGGCGCGCCAAAGAGCAGCGGTTCGTTGACGGCGAAGGCAACAGGAACAATCGAGGCCTTACCGACGGCTTTGAGCTGCTTGGACTTCATAAAGAGAATCAGCAGAAGCGGCACGATGAACGTAGCGCCAGTGCCGCCGAACTCACCCACGAGCGACATGTTAAAGGTGAGGGAGTGGGCGGGGTGGCC
>DBEZQF010000240.1:0-2399 GCA_048254795.1 Collinsella sp.
TCGATCAACTGCTCGATATAACGGTCCAGGATTTGATTGCAACCCATTGCTGTCCCCTCTGACATAAACGATAGGTGAACGTTACCCCTAGTGTAACGCGAACGGGGAATATAGGGTGAACGTTAACCCTATATTCCCCGCAAACGGCAGACTTTTAGCGGCAAACGGCGGTGAGACCCGCGGCGATGCGATGCGCCAGGCGCTCATAGCCGGCAGGACTGTAATGCAGACCGTCCGGCATATAGAGCTCGCGGTGCTCTGGCAAAAACGGGCTGATGCCACTTTGCGCATACAGGTCAATCACCGGAACGGAGTAGCGGTCACAGACCTCGAGCATCGCCTTTACGTAGGCGACCTGCGTCAACCCCAGGTGATTGAGCTCATCGCTTGCCGGGATATCCTTCTCGTGCTTACCGCTCGTCTTGCACGGCGTCATAAACACAAGCTTTGCCTGGGGCGAACGCGCCGTGATGGTGCGGATCAGGTAATCGAGTGCACCATAGAACTCGTGCACATCGGTACTGCCCAACTCGCCAAGCGGCACGTTGCGGCTAAAGTCGTTGACGCCGCCAAAGACGATGTAGATATCAGCCGCATTGTCGATGCCGTCCAGGCGCTCGACAAACGAATCGCTGCGGTCGGCCTTGATGGCGATGCGCGAACCCTTGATGCCAAAGTTCTCGACGACCGCGCCTCCCAGCAACGCGCCCAGATGCGAAGTCCAGGAGATGTCGTTACCGCCTGCGCCGCATCCGTTATCGCCCCATGTGGTCGAATCGCCAAAGCAGCAAATGGTCGATTCACTCAAGCTCTTCGTTTCCATAATCTTCTCCTCATCCGCCCATCGGCGGTCATACAGGAACGTACCGTTTATTCGCAGCATGCCGAGGGGCTATGCACGGGCGCATTCCGCAACGTGCGAATCGAGCCATTCGATATCCTCGGCAAGATGTGCCACGCCCAGATGGTGTTCACCCGGACACACCTCGTGCCGCAGGCCATCTCTGCGACCCAGCAACTTGTAGGCATCGCGCACGATCTTGAGCTGCTCGTCAACATTTTTCAGCCCGCGCGCACCGTTCAGATGATCCTCTTCGCAGCTCTGCACCAACAGCGGATGCGGCGCGATGAGCGAGGCAATATCGCCCATGTCGAGTAAGCGCCAAAGTCCGGGTGTGTAGTTGCAGCTGCAATTGCCATTGAGATGCAGCAGCGAATCACCGACACCATACAGATAGCCCGAGACAAACGCCTTGCGCACACGCGGGTCGAGTGCGGCCAGGTACAACGTCATGTAGCCGCCACCCGAAAAACCAAAGCAACCCAAGTCATCCATGGCAATGTCGCCGCGCGCCTCCAAGTAATCGATCAAGCGCATGTTGTCCCAGACGTTGAGGCCCGCAACCGTAAGACCCAGTGACTCGGCCATACGTGCTTGATTCAGACACGTACCGCGCAGGTAGCTGTTCTCGTCATCGCCCTGGCCCTTCCAGTCACGACGGTATCCCCAACCGCGCGCATCAGGACAGACGGTTACGTAACCCATGCGTGCCAAACGCAGACCGTAGTCGTAATTGAACTTACGCACGGCATCATCGACAGCCGGCACGCCCGCAACACCGGCTACGCTTGCAGCACCCGCTCCCTGATGGCCATGCGGGCAGATATAACAGCGTTTGAGCCCCCGCCCATCAAGCTTAGGACAAGACGGCTCCAACAGGTAAAACGGCATCCACACATCGTGCTCAACCTGCAATATCGCATGGGTGCGCACGATGCCGCCGGCAACCCGCACGCGGCTGAGCTCACGAATCTCAATCGGGACGCGGTCCATAAGCGAAAGGCCCAAAACATCGTACAGACGAGTCCTGGTCGCAATCTTCCATGCCTCAAAATCTGCAGGAGTCTTGCCCGTAAAAGCAGCCGAACGTCCCTCGCGCTTCAGCCGGGCACGCAGCGCAGGCTCGTCTTCGCAGTACGTCTCGATGTGCACGGTGCGGCCATTGGCAGATAGCCCAGCCGTCTCCACCGCATCACCGTCGCCGCCCTCGGGATCCCAGCCGTCCGCACCGGCAAGCACCTGTTCGCGGGCGTACCCGGCGGCAGCCATCACATCGAGTTTATTTGCCCACGGCACCCAGTCGGTGGTATCACCCGCCGGCCCATGCAGGATTGCGCCAGCATACTGCGCGCAGCTGTGCGCCGCCGGCTTATTCCAATCCCACCAGCCTTCGCGCTTGATATGTCGTCCCAGCCAGCAATCGATCAGCGCAGTTTGCGCCCATTCGCGCCAAGGACGGCCCAGGTAGACCGAATCCGGCGCCACGCCATCCGGAGCTGTAAACGAACAACCATGAAACACAAATCCGTACGGCTCGCCTTTAGGCGTGGAGGCTGCC
>DBEZQF010000241.1:0-1156 GCA_048254795.1 Collinsella sp.
CTGGTCAGATGACGCTCCGCATCGATATTGGCGCGGTCGAGCAACGCCGCAATCGCATCCACGTCCTCTTGAGGAATCTGAGCCGTGGGCTTCATGCCCTCCACGACCACAACACCGACCGCTGCCTGCGGAAACAGCTCCCAGAATGAATCCTCGGCAATAAAGCTCTTCATACGCTCTCCCTTCATTGTGCGCGCCCGAGTGAGGGCGCCTAAACAAAAAGCGCCCTCACAACGGCCACCTTCAAAGTCCTACGGTGCCGTCACAAGAACGCTTGCGCTGTCCCCATCCGGAGAAGGGGACGATATGTCAGGCGTATTGTAACCCGAGTCATCCACACGAGCAAAACCACCACAAAGGTGCCTGTCCCCTTTGTGGTGGATATGGACTCACGGCGAAGCTAGTGGCGGAGTCCCAGCAGGCCGCGGCCGCGATGACGGGCCTCGGCGGACACCTGGGCGTGCGGGCCGGCGGCTTTGACGGACTCGGGCAGGTGCGAGTACTTCTTCTCGAAGTTCTCCTCGAACATCACCGCCAGGTTGTGCGCGGCCTCGTCGTAGCGCGCGGTGCTCTGCCAGTATTGGCGCGGCACCAGGATGCCATCGGGCACGCCGTGGCACGTCGTGGGAATGTCGACGTTAAAGATGTCGTCGTGCACGAACTCGCTGTCCTCAATGGTGCCGTCGAGGGCGCGCGCGACCAGCGAGCGCGTGTAGGCCAGCTCGATGCGATGACCCACGCCGTAGCCGCCGCCGATCCAGCCGGTGTTGACCAGGTACACACGCGTGCGGCCGTCTGCAATGCGCTCGCCGAGCATCTTGGCGTAAACCATGGGGTCGAGCGGCATAAACGGCTCGCCGAACAGCGAAGAGAACGTGGGCGTGGGCTCGGTGACGCCGACCTCGGTGCCGGGAATCTTAGCCGTAAAGCCCGTCACAAAGTGGTACATGGCGGCGTCGGCCGTCAGGCGTGAGATGGGCGGCAGCACGCCAAAAGCGTCGCAAGTCAGGAACAGCACGACACTCGGAGTGGTGCCCATGCCCTTAGTCCACGCGTTAGGAATGTGCTCCACGGGATAGGCCACGCGCGTGTTGTGCGTGATCGAGATGTCGTCGTAGTTGGGCTTGCGGTTCTCGTCGAGCACCACGTTTTCGCA
>DBEZQF010000242.1:0-3330 GCA_048254795.1 Collinsella sp.
CGAGATGGTGGATGCGCGTATCGTCACGCCCGAGCTCGACCGCTTTTTGCCGGTGATGTACGGCCAGACCGTAAGCCCGTTGGCGCACGTGAGCGGCAAGGCACTCGTGGTTCTGTCCGAGCCGCGCTCGCTGTTCGACGATTGCCTGCGTGCCTACGAGGATATCGAGGCGCGTGCTGGCGAGGCAGGGATTGACCGGCTGGATGGCCTGTATGTACGTGCCCAGCAGCTCGATTTTGGTGCCCAGCAGCGCCTGAACTACGTGAGCCTGATCCGTGCCGGCGGCGCGGTGACGGCGGAGCTCAAGATTGAGCAGCCGGCCATTGCGGGCTCGGACAATCGCTTTATGACGCGCATTCAGGAAGTCGTGGGCAAGCGCTACGCCTGCGTGTTTGCCATCCCCGACCGCGGTGCGCGCGAGTCGATGGAGCTCACCTTTGGCGACGAGGGCATTACCTTTGAGGAATCGCTGACCGCGGCGCCCGAAAATGTCGGCGCTATCGGCGACCGCGTGCGCGTGGCAGCGGCGGATTCCGCCGACCGTGCCGCACGCCAGGAGGCCCATGCTTCCATTCGCGAGCGTAAGGCCGACGCGCTCAACGCCCGCTCGCTCGAGGCGGGCGCCGCGCAGGCTGCCGCCGGCGCTGCCGTGCCCACCATCTCGCGCGGGCGCGTGACCTTTGTTGACGCTGCCCTGCCGCAGGGCGTGGTGGTGCCCGACGCCAATTTGGCCGTGTTCTCGATCGCCGACCTCAATGCCCGCATGGATGCCAACCGCGCGCGCAGCCGCCGCAAGGTTGACATTACGCAGATCACCTTCCCGTTTAAGCCGGGCGACTACGTGGTGCACGCTACCCACGGCATCGCGCTCTTTAGCGAGATCGCGCGCCAGGAAGTGGGCGGCAAGGAACGCGACTACTTTTTGCTGGAATATGCCGATGGCGACAAGCTCTACGTGCCGCTCGAACAGGTCGACCGCATCACGCGCTACGTTGGCCCCGACGGCGACAAGCCGCGCCTGACCAGGCTCAACACCGCCGACTGGACGCGTGCCACCAACAAGGCGCGCAAGAACGCCAAAAAGCTGGCGTTTGACCTGGTCGACCTGTATACGCGCCGCTCGTCGATTACCGGTATCGCCTGTCCGCCCGATACGCCCGAGCAGATCGAGATGGAGGAGAGCTTCCCTTACGACGAGACGCGCGACCAGCTGGAGGCTATCGCCGACATCAAGGCCGACATGGAGGCGCCCAAGCCCATGGATCGCCTGCTCTGCGGCGACGTGGGTTTCGGCAAGACCGAGGTTGCCCTGCGCGCGGCGTTTAAGTGCGTGGACTCCGGCCGCCAGGTCATGGTGCTCTGCCCCACGACCATTCTGGCCCAGCAGCACTACGAGACGTTCTTTGAGCGCTTTGCCCCGTTTGGCCTCGAGGTCGAAGTGCTCAGCCGCTTCCGCACCCCGGCGCAGCAGAAGCGCGCGCTCAAGGCGTTTGCCGAGGGCACGATTGATGTGCTCATCGGCACGCATCGTCTGCTTTCGGCCGATGTGAACCCCAAGAACCTGGGCATGGTGATCATTGACGAGGAGCAGCGCTTTGGCGTGCAGCACAAGGAGCAGCTCAAGAACCTGCGCGAGCAGATTGACGTGCTCACGCTTTCGGCAACGCCGATTCCGCGAACCATGCAGATGGCCACGAGCGGCGTGCGCGACATGAGCCTGATCACCACACCGCCGACCGGGCGTCGTCCCGTGATCGTGCACGTGGGGGAGTACGACCCCGACGTGGTGAGTGCGGCGATTCGCCTGGAGGTGGGCCGCGGCGGCCAGGTGTACTACGTGTCCAACCGCGTCAAGACCATCGACGATGCCGTGGCGCGCGTGCACGAGGCCGCGCCCGAGGCGCGCGTGGGCGTGGCACACGGCAAGATGAGCCCGCGCGAGGTCGAGGACGTGATGATCGAGTTCGCGACCAAGAAGATCGACGTGCTTATCGCCACGACCATCGTGGAGAGTGGCATCGATAACGCGACCGCCAACACGCTCATCATCGAGGACTCGCAGCGTCTGGGTCTGGCACAGCTCTACCAGCTTAAGGGCCGCGTGGGCCGTTCTGCCACGCAGGCCTATGCGTACTTTATGTTCCCGGGCGAGCTGCCGCTCACCGAGGAGGCAACGGCGCGCCTGACCGCGCTTTCCGAGTTCCAGGACCTGGGCAGCGGCATGCGCATTGCCATGCGCGACCTGGAGATCCGCGGCGCCGGTTCGCTTATGGGCGCCGAGCAGCACGGCAACCTGTCGAGTGTGGGCTTTGACCTGTTTACGCAGATGCTGGGACAGGCCGTGGCCGAGGCGCGCGGCGACGATGCCGGCGTGGAGGCGGCGAGCGTGGGCATCAACCTGCCGGCCGACTACTTCTTGTCCGAGGAGTACATGCCGGCGGTGGACCAGCGCGTGCTCGTGTACCGCAAGCTCGCGGCGGCTGAGGACCTGGAGAGTATCGACGAGGTGCAGGAGGAGACCGAGGCTGCGCATGGCGAGCTGCCGTTGGCGGGACTCAACCTGTTCAACCGCGCTCGCATTCGTATTCGCGGCGAGCGCCTGGGGCTCGAGAGTGTCACGCTCAGCGGTGGACGCATTACCTTCCTGGGGGTTGACGTGCCCAAGAAGGTGGCCTTTGAGCTTAAGACCCGCTATGGCGCGGTGAACTTTCCCAAGAGCCGCAAACTGTCGGTGCCCTACAAGGCGGGCGCCGGCGCGGGCAGCGGCCTGGGTCGCGGTCTCGACGCCAACGACGGCACCGGCCCCGTGGCCGCGGCACTCATGCTGCTGCAGCAATTGGGTGCTAGCGACGACGACTAACGGGTCGACGCTGCAAACGCCCCATTTGGGCAATCTGACCCTCACTCGTCGGTCGCGTACGCAAGTACGCTTCCCTCCTCCTTCGGGCCACCTTGCCACAAATGGAACGTTTTCGCTTACTTATGCTCAACCTGTAAGGGTATTTACGGGACAAAGCCATCTTCGTCTCACCCACATTGCAGGTTGACTGCCCTTCGCCCGACCGAAAGGAAAGCATGTTCGGATACATCTACAAGAAAGATGTCGCCATTATCGCAGTTGTTCTGTGCCTTTGTCTGGGCGTGGGCAGCTTCTTTGATTATCAAATCTCGAGTGCGCTGTTCAACATCGGCAGCATGTACGGTCGCTTTGTCGAGGCGGCCGGTGAGCTGCCGTTCGAGCTGACGGCGAGCATCGCGGGCGTTATGCTCGTGCGCTCGGCACGCCCCGATTCCAAGGCGAGCAAGTGGCTCGCTGCGCTGGGCGTTTTG
>DBEZQF010000243.1:0-5486 GCA_048254795.1 Collinsella sp.
CTGTGCGTTCGTGTTCAACACGTCGGAGTTTATGCCCATCGGCCTTTTGACTGATATCGCCGCGTCGTTCTCGCTCACCGAGGCCCAGGCGGGCATCATGATCTCGGTCTATGCCTGGGGCGTCATGCTGCTGTCGTTGCCGCTCATGGTGTTTGCCTCGCGCTTCGAGTTCAAGCGGATGCTGCTGGGCGTGCTTGCCGTGTTCTCGCTCGGCCAGTTCCTGTCCGCCGTGGCGCCCACCTATCCCATCTTGGTCTGCGCGCGCCTGGTGGTCGCTTGCGCGCATGCCGTGTTCTGGTCGGTCGCTTCGATTATGGCCTCGCGCCTGGTCGACACGCGCCATGGGGCGCTCGCCATCAGCATGATCGCCACTGGCTCGTCCATCGCGCAGATCTTTGGCCTGCCCCTCGGTCGCGCCATTGGCTTGGCTGTGGGCTGGCGCATGACGTTTGCCGTGGTCGGGGGCCTCTCGGCCATCGCGGCCGTCTACCAGGCAGCGGTGTTCCCGGCCATGCCGGCGGGTGAGCGCTTTACCGTCAAGCAACTGCCCGAGCTGCTCAAGAACCCGCTCCTCATCGCGCTCTACGCAGTCACGGTCTTCATGGCGACCGGCTATTACGCAAGCTACAGCTATATCGAGCCCTTCCTGGCGCAGGTCGCGCACGTCGATGCGGGCGCCATTACCATGACGCTGACGGCGTTTGGCTGCTCTGGTTTGCTCGGAAGCTGGCTGTTTGGCCGCCTGTTCGATGGGCATCGCTTCCCGTTCTTGGCTATCACGCTCTCCGGCGTGCCGGTGGCCCTGCTGCTCATGGGGCCGGCCGCATCGTCGCTCGTGACAGTGCTTGCCGTCTGCGCACTGTGGGGTTGCTGCGCCACGGCCTTTAACGTGGCGTTTCAGGCCGAGCTCATCAAGCACACGCCGGCAGATTCGTCGGCCGTTGCCATGTCGATCTTCTCGGGCCTGTTCAACCTCGGTATCGGCACGGGTACCGCGATCGGCGGAGCCGTGGTTTCGGGTCCCGGTATCGCCTGGATCGGCTTTGTGGGCGGGGCGATTGCCGTCGTGGGCGTTATCCTCGCCATCACGGTGATGTTCCCAGCCATCCGCCGCGCCAAGCCCGTCGCCTAATCACGTCCCCTCATCAGTTGCGGTGGAATAGTTCCTGTTTAAGGCTTCTGAAGGCCCAGACAGGAACTATTCCACCGCAACTTATTTTGGGGGAGAGGATACAAGCTGGGCATACAATGGATGTCGTTGTGTTGAGCTTACCGGGAGGCTGTTATGTGGGCATACGAGACGACGTTCTATCAGATCTATCCGCTGGGCTTTTGCGGGGCTCCGCGCGAAAACGCCGCGCCCGTTGCCGAGGATGAGCTCGCCCAGGCTGCCAACGCCGCGCCCAACCCCGATGCTCCTATCATGAAGGTCGCCCAATGGGCCGACTACATGCAGGAACTCGGCGTTGGCGCTGTGCTCATCAACCCACCGCTCGAATCTGATAGCCACAGCTACGATACACGCAGCCTGCGCCATATCGACCGTCGCCTGGGTGGGGACGCCGACTTTGCCGCCGTATGCGACACGCTGCATGCCCATGGCATCCGCGTGGTGCTCGATGCCGTCTTCAACCACGTCGGCCGCGGTTTTTGGGCCTTCCGCGATGTGCAGGAGCGCAAGTGGGACTCGCCGTACAAGGACTGGTTCCACATTAGCTTTGACGGCGATTCCTGCTATGGCGATGGCTTTTGGTACGAGGGCTGGGAAGGCCATTTTGAGCTTGTGAAGCTCAACCTGCAAAATCCCGCTGTGGTCGATTACCTGCTCGAGTCCGTGCGCCGCTGGGCCGAGGTCTTTGGCGTCGACGCCCTGCGCCTGGACGTTGCCTATATGCTCGACCGCGACTTTATGCGCCGCCTGCACGCCTTTACCCGTGAGCTCAAGCCCGACTTTGTGCTGATCGGCGAGACGCTCCACGGCGACTACAACCAAATCGTCAACGACGAGATGCTCGACTCCTGCACCAACTACGAGTGCTACAAGGGCCTGTACTCCAGCTTTAACTCGGTCAACATGTTCGAGATCGCCCATTCGCTGCACCGCCAGTTTGGCGGCGATCCGTGGTGCATCTACCGCGGCAAACATCTGCTGTCGTTTGTCGACAACCACGATGTGCCGCGCCTGGCAAGTATCCTCACCGACAAGTCGTGTCTGCGTCCCGCCTACGGCATGCTCTTTGGCATGCCGGGCATCCCGTGCGTCTACTATGGCAGCGAGTGGGGAATTGCCGGCGAAAAGGGTGGCCCCGATGGCGACTGGGCGCTGCGCCCTGCGCTCAATGAGCCTGCGCCCAACGAGCTGGCGGCGTTCATCACGCAGCTTGCGCACCTTCGCTCGGCCGACGACGCGGCTGCCCGTGCTCTCAACTACGGTGCCTATCGCAACGTGTTGATCCAGAACAAGCAGCTGCTGTTCGAGCGCGCCTGTGACGGCGCAACGGTACTCGTGGCGGTGAATGCCGTGGGTGAGCCTTACACCTTTGGCGCCGGCGAGCTCAACGGGTCCTTCGTCGACCTGCTTGCCGACGATGCGCCCACGGTCGAGCTGACGGGTACCCTTGAGCTTGCACCCTACGAGGTGCGCTATCTGTTGAGAGCCTAGCCCATGGCCGTATCTGACGAGGGCTATCAACATATTGAGCATGGGTTTGAGCCCGTGTTTGACGAGCACTCGCGCGTTTTGGTGCTCGGGTCGTTTCCCTCGGTGCTTTCGCGCGCCAATGCCTTTTATTACGGCAACCCTCAGAATCGCTTTTGGCGTGTGATGGCCACGTGCCTCGGTATGCCTGTGCCGCCCAACGAGGGCGATCCTTTGGCAAGCGGTGAGCCCGCGACGCTCGATGCCTCCATTGCCGCCAAGCGGGCCATGCTGCTGAACGGCGGCGTGGCCCTGTGGGATGTGGTCGAGAGCTGCGACATTAAGGGCTCGAGCGACGCGAGCATCCGCAACGTTGTGCCGGCACATATCGAGCGCATTACCGATGCCGCGTCGATCGAGGTCGTTGTCTGTAACGGCGGTACGGCAGGGCGACTCTACAAACGCTACTTGCAAGATCGGACGGGGTTGCCCGCCGTCGTCCTGCCCTCGACAAGTCCTGCCAATGCCGCCTGGCGCCTGGAACGTCTTGTTGAGCGTTGGAGCGGCGCCGCTGATTGGCAGGCTTTTTCGATTTAGCAGTTTGAGTGCTCGGCAAGATGCCTCATAACGGCGTGCCAGATCGGTGTGGGCAGTGCAGACGTGGCGCGCACCATGCCGTCGGTGTCGACGCCACCCGTTGCGGCACCACCGAGCTTTTGCGCGTGTTCGACGGAACATCCCATGCGAACGGCGCCCACGAGCTTGTCCATGGCCTCAGAAAACGGTCGCCGCAAGAGTCCCATGCGCGGAGAGCGACGAAGCGCCGCAATGCCGCTGCCGGCGCAGATGGCAACGCCGCCACACCACAATTGGCCATGGCGCTCACATGCCTTGTGCAGGCGAACGGCGGTCCCACGCGCCTGCTCAGTGCCCTCTTGTGCGGCTCGAATCGCGACATAGACGCGCGTTCCCGTACCGCCAAAGCGCTCAAGCGCCTGCTCGATGGCTGTCAACGTCTCATCGTCAGCCACATCTTCAATGGCCAGCACGATGCCATCGGCAACGCTGCCGGCGTCATTTGCCTTCAAGTCGACCGGGCGGGGGAGTGCGGTGCCGGAAAGCCGGGCATAGGCGGCGATGGCATCCTGCAGGTCCCAGAGCAAAAAATCAAGATCGGCGCTATTGGGAATACTGATATACGCAATGGTTTGCAGTGTTTTTGGTACGTCGCCACGCGCGGTCGTCTCCATGCCGCCTCCTTTCCGGCTCGTTTCCGTTTAGGTTACACCGTCTGACGGCGCCTCGCCGCGCTATCCTAGTGCAACCCTTACGAAAGGAACGCCATGCGTCTGCCCATGAATACCTCGCTTGCCACGCTTAAGCCCTCCGGTATCCGCCGGATCAACGCACTCGCCGCCCAGCATCCGGGGTGCATCGCGCTTGCGCTTGGCGAGCCCGATTTTCCCACGCCCGATGTGATTAGCGCCGAGGTGACCGCCGCGCTGGACCGCGGTGACACGCACTATCCGCCCAACAACGGTCGCCCCGCCCTGCGTGAGACGTTGTCTGCCTACATGGGGGATGCGGGCCTTACGTTTTCGGCCGACGAGGTCATCCTGACCGACGGCGCGACCGAGGCACTGTCGGCAACATTCATTGCTATGCTCAACCCCGGCGATGAGGTCATTATCCCCACGCCGGCCTTTGGCCTGTACGAGAGCATCGTCGTGGCCAACCACGCCAAGGCGGTCTTTTTGGATACGGAGCCTGCGCAATTCCAGATTGACGAGGACGCACTTCGTGCTTGCGTGACGCCGGCGACCAAGACCATCGTCATCTGCACGCCCAACAATCCTACGGGCTGCATCCTCGACGCGGCATCGCTCGACGCCGTGGCGCGCGTAGCAGAACAGTCGGGCATCTACGTGGTCTGCGACGACGTATACAGCCGCCTAGTCTATGTGGATGGCTATGAGCGTTTTGCCCAGCGCCACCCGGAGCTACGCGAGCAGACGGTGGTCATCGAGAGCTTTTCCAAGCCCTGGGCTATGACCGGTTGGCGCCTGGGCTGGCTCGCAGCGGCAACCCCCGTCATCGCCGAGATCGCAAAGGCCCACCAATACTTAGTATCGAGCGCCGTCTCCTTCGAAATGGACGCCGCAGCCCGAGCCCTGACCGTCGACCCAACCCCCATGCTCAAAGTCTACCGAGCCCGCCGCGAACGCGTACTCGCAGCCTTAGACGCCATGGGCCTCGACGTAGTAGAGCCCGCAGGAGCCTTCTACACTTTCCCGAGCATCAAAAAGTTCGGCCTAACCAGCGAAGACTTCTGCATCAAAGCCATCAAAGAGGCAAACGTAGCCCTAGTCCCGGGCGACTGTTTCGGAACCGAAGGCCACATCCGCCTAAGCTACTGCGTCTCCGACAAAGACCTAGACGAAGGACTAGCCCGCCTGTCCAACTTCGTTTCAACCCTGTAGCCCTCAGGGACGCAACACATCAGCCCACCGACTTAAGGCTTATGAGTGGGGGCGCCGGCCAACGGGAAACCGGGCTGCCCCAAAGTCACCGCAGGCCGCGCCTGGCCTTCGGCGGAGCGTGCCGGATGGTGGAATTGTGTGCAGCCCGGTTTCCCGTTGACCGACGCCGGGGTCCCCGCCATAATACTTTCGGTTCACGCACGAATCCGCTGCCAGAGACAGCCGGTGCAAACGGGCATCGCCCGCGAGCTTAATGGGATATCCCGCCAGCCGAGGTGGTCGAGTAGATATGTCTTCTCGCCCCCGTCGCTCATGCAGCGCGGGGGCTTTCTTTTTGGACATGCCCCCGTCACGTCCTTGTGGCGGAC
>DBEZQF010000244.1:0-6089 GCA_048254795.1 Collinsella sp.
GCCGAGGTCGACGAGACCCTCGACGCCCTTAAGCAGCGCGACAAGCTTGACAGCAGCCGCGAGGTCGCCCCGCTCGTGCCCGCCGAGGACGCCGTGCACGTCGACTCCACCGCCCACACCATCGACGAGGTCGTCTCGATAATCGAGGACCTTATCAACCAAAGGAGGTAGCCCATGCGCCTGTTTCAGCAGACGCCCGAGGACTATTACAACGCCCCCTACGCCGAGTTTCCAGCGCTCATCCGCGGCACCGTCGTCGTAGTCATGGCCATCCTTTGGGCCTTCTCCAAGCTCATGTGGCGCTGGAAGGTCGAGGACGCCGATCTTCTGTTTGAGCGCCAGGAAGGCCGCGGCAGCGTGGTCATCTGCAACCACACCTCGATGGCCGAGCTCTTGGCCGTGGAGACGGCGCTGTTCTTTGGGGGCCGCCGCATTCGTCCCATCTTTAAGTCCGAGTTCGCCAAGAGCAAGATTGTGCGCTGGGCCTTTAGCCGCGTTGGCGGCATCCCCGTCGAGCGTGGAACTGCCGATATGAAGTGCCTGCGCGCCGCCCAGCATGCGCTGCAGCGCGGCGAGGACGTCCTGATCTTCCCCGAGGGCACACGCATCCGCTCGCGCGAGATCAAGCCCGAGGTCCACGGCGGCTTTGCGCTCATCGCCCAGATGGGCAAGGCGCCCGTCAACCCGCTCGCCATCTGCGGCTGGTCCGACATCACGCCCGCAGGCAAAAAGCTCATGCGTCCCAAGAAGTGCTGGATCCGCGCCGGCAAGGCCGTCTCGCTTTCCGACGCACCGGCTGGGCTTAAGCGCACGGAGCGCCTGGAATGGTTTGAGTCCGAGGCCATGAACCGCGTCTACGCTATGCGAGACGAGCTGTGCGCCGAGCATCCGGGCAGGTTCTAGCCATGAGCGAGAACGTTACGAACACTGCCGCGACCGCGTCCGACCAGGCAACAGCGACTACCATCGAGATTGCAGCCCACGCCGGCACTTGCTACGGCGTACAGCGCGCGCTCGACATGGCGCTGGCCGCCGCGCCGCAGGCAGGGGAGAGCACTCAGGTCCATACCTTGGGTCCGCTCATCCATAACCCCATCGTGGTGCGCGAGCTTGCTGAGGCAGGCGTTGGCCTGGCCGAGACCCTGGACGACGCAGCATCGGGTACCGTGATCATCCGCGCACACGGCGTAGTGCCGCAGGTGATCGATGCTGCCCGCAAGCGCGGCCTCAACGTGGTCGATGCCACCTGCCGCTACGTGAAGAAGGTCCATGTGGCGGCCGAGCGCCTGGTGCGCGAGGGCTACCGTGTGATCGTCGTGGGCGAGCCGGGGCACCCCGAGGTCGAGGGCATTCTAGGCCACGCAGGCGACGATGCGCAGGTCGTGAGCTGTGCCGCTGACGCCAACGCCTTGTCGCTCAAGGGCAAGGTAGGCCTCGTCGTGCAGACCACCCAGACCGCGCAGAACCTCGCCGAGGTCGTGGCGGCTATCACCCCGCGCGTGCAGGAGCTGCGTGTGATCAACACCATCTGCGCCGCCACGAGTGAGCGTCAACAGGCAGCAGCCACACTTGCCAACCGCTGCGACTGCATGGTCGTCGTGGGCGGCAAGAACTCGGGCAACACCCGCCGCCTGGCTCAAATTTGCGCAGACGCCTGCGAGCACACGCATCACATCGAGGAAGCTTCCGAGCTCCAGGGCGCGTGGTTTACCGACGCTCACCACATCGGCATCACCGCCGGAGCCTCCACCCCGCAAGAACACATCGAGCGCGCCGTCGAGCGCATCAAGGAGCTTTACCGCTAACCATGGACCAGACCGTACCCGCATACGCCGCCGAGGTGGCCGATTACGGGCGCAGCCGCGACCCCGAGCCGGGTGAGGGCGCGCTCGTAAAGAACGTGCGTCCCGAATCGCCCGCATGGGATGTGGGTATCGAGCCGGGCATGCGCGTGCTCACGGTCAACGGCGAGCAGCTCACCGACATGATCGTGTGGCTCTGGGAGGCAGACGACGACACCGTCGACCTCGAGGTTTTCGACCCGCGCGACAACAGCGTCACCCCCGTCGAGCTCGACCGCTTCCCGGGAGAGGACTGGGGCCTTGAGTTCGATGGCCCCATCTTCGACGGCATGCGCACCTGTGTAAACGCCTGCGTGTTCTGTTTTATGACGATGCTGCCCAAGGGCGGCCGCTCCACGCTCTACATTCGCGACGACGACTACCGCCTGAGCTTTTTGCAGGGCAACTTTGTCACGCTCACGAACCTTACCGACGAGGACGTGCAAAACGTCATCCAACGCAACATGAGCCCCATGAACGTGTCGGTCCACGCCGTGAGCCCCGATGTCCGCCGACGCATGATGGGCCGCAACGCCCAGCGCGGCATGGATGTGCTCGAGGCCATCATGGCCGCCGGCATCGAGATTCACGCGCAGATCGTGTTGTGCCCCGGCATGAACGACGGCGAGGAGCTGGAAAAGACCCTGCGCTTTTGCGAGGAGCACGAGCAAATCACAAGCCTGGGCATTGTGCCGCTCGGTTTTACCAAGCATCAGAACCGTTTTAGCTGGTCCTACAGCGACAAGCCCGAGCTAGCACGCGAGACCATTGCCATGATCCGTCCCTACCAGGATCGTGCCTACGAACGCTTTGGCCGCCACACCTTCCAGATGAGCGACGAGTTCTATCTGGACGCCGGCATCGATCCTCCCGAGGCAGACTTTTACGACGGTTACCCGCAGTACTACGACGGCATCGGCATGATCCGCTCGTATCTGGACGAGACCGACGACGTGCTGACTACCGACGCCGAGCGTCTGGCCCGCGTCCGCGAGGCCGTCGCCGCCCGCAACCAGCGGCTTCTATGTCTCTCAGGCGCCAGCGCACGCGACACCGTGGCGCGCTTTGTGGAGTCGCCGTATGGTCTCGCCGGCACCGTCACAGCCATCAAGAACCGCTACTTTGGCGGCAATGTGGACGTGACCGGCCTCATCGTCGCGTGTGACATCTTGGAGCAGCTGCCCCAAGACCTGTCGGGGGTTATGCTCTTTGTGCCTAAGCTCATGTTCAACGCTGACGGCATGACGCTTGACGAGTATCATCGTGACGATTTACTCGCAAGCCTTACCAGTCGCGGCGCCGAGGTTCATGTGGTGTCGACTATGCCGCATGAGCTGCTCGATACCCTGGAACACATCCTTGGCATTGTGCCCGCAGACTCTAACACTTCCACTGACCCTACCCATTAAAGGAGAGCAGATGAAACCTATCGTCGCCGTCGTCGGACGCCCCAACGTGGGCAAGTCCACGCTCGTTAACCGCCTGGCCCAGACCTCGGACGCCATCGTCCACGAGTCCCGCGGCGTCACGCGCGACCGCTCGTATCACACGGCCGATTGGAACGGCCGCGAGTTCACCATCGTCGACACGGGCGGTATCGAGCCGCTCAAGAGCGATGACGTCTTCGCCACGTCCATTCGCGACCAGGCCCTCGCCGCCGCCGAGGAAGCCGCCGTCATCCTGTTTGTGGTCGACGGCCGCACCGGCGTTACCGAGGAGGACGAGTCGGTCGCTCGCATGCTCAAGCGCTGCGACAAGCCGGTCTTTCTGCTGGTGAACAAGCTCGACAACCCCGATCGCGAGAACGACAGCATCTGGGAGTTCTATTCGCTCGGCATCGGCGAGCCCACGCCGCTCTCGGCCCTGCACGGCCACGGCACGGGCGACCTGCTCGACGACATCGTGGCCCTGCTTCCCGAGGAAGAGGACGAAGTCGCCGACGAGTTCCCCGACGCGCTGAACGTCGCCATCATCGGCCGCCCCAACGCCGGTAAGTCTTCGCTGTTCAACCGCATCCTGGGCGCCGACCGCTCCATCGTGTCCAACATTGCCGGCACCACGCGCGACGCCATCGACACGGTCGTCGAGCGCAACGGCAAGCACTACCGCATGGTCGACACCGCGGGCATTCGCAAGAAGAGCACCGTGTACGAGAACATCGAGTACTACTCCATGGTTCGCGGCCTGCGCGCCATCGACCGCGCCGACGTGGCGCTGCTCGTCGTCGACGCCTCCGTGGGCGTTACCGAGCAGGACCAGAAGGTCATGGGTCTTGCCATCGAGCGCGGCTGCGCCATCGTTGTGCTGCTCAACAAGTGGGATCTGCTCGACGATGACCGTAAGCGCGAGGCCTGCATGGAGACCATCGACCGCCGTCTGGGCGTCATGGCTCCCTGGGCCCAGTACCTGCGCATCTCTGCCCTCACTGGCCGCAGCGTCGAGAAGATCTGGGCGATGGTCGACGCCGCCGAAAAGACGCGCTCGCAAAAGATCAGCACCTCGCGCCTCAACACGTTCCTCACCGATCTGCGCGAGTTCGGTCATACCGTGGTGGACGGCAAGCGCCGCCTGCGCATGCACTACGTGACCCAGACGGGCGTCAACCCGCCGACGTTCACGTTCTTCGTCAACCACAGCGATCTGGTCAACGACACCTATCAGCGCTACATCGAGAACCGCATGCGCTCGACCTTCGATTTTGCCGGCACGCCCATTCGACTCTTCTTTAGGAAGAAGGAGAAAAAGGATGCATAATCCGATTCTGCTGACCGCCATCTGCGCCGTGGTCTCGTTCTTTATCGGGGCGATTCCGTTTGGCCTGATTCTGGGCCGCGTGTTCAACCACACGGACATCCGCAAGGCGGGCTCCGGTAACATCGGCACCACCAACGCCCTGCGTGTGGCCGGCCCCAAGGTGGCCGCGCTCACGCTGCTGCTCGACTGCCTTAAGGGCGCCATCTGCGTCCTTATCGCGCGTCCGCTCATTGCCGACTTGGGCTATGGCTTCCCCGTGAGCATTATGGCCCCCGGCGCCGCCGGCGACTGGATGCTCGGCGTCATCTGCCTGGCAGCCGTGTGGGGCCATATCTTCTCGCCCTATCTCAACTTCCACGGCGGCAAGGGTATCGCGGTTGGTCTGGGCGTCATCCTCGCTTGGTACTGGCCTATTGGCCTGTCGCTGCTGGGCATGTTTATCGTGGCCGTCGCCATCACCAAGTTCGTGTCGGTGGGCTCGCTCGCCGCGGCCATCGGTCTTCCCATTGCCGTCTGCGCGGTCTTTCCGTACAGCAGCCTGGGACTTAAGTTTTGCATGGCGCTGATCGGCATCACCGTGGTGTGGGCCCATCGTGCGAACATCAAAAAACTCATGACGGGTAAGGAGTCCAAGCTCTCGTTTACCAAGCGCGTCACCGAGCCCGACGATAAGTAGGAGAGAGTCATGAATGTTGCGCTGATTGGCTCCGGCTCCTGGGGAACCGCCGTCGCCGGCCTTGCCGCCGCGCGAGCCGAGCGCGTGACCATGTGGGCCCATAGCGAGCAGACGGCCGCCGGCATCAATGGCGAGCACCGCAACCCCCGCTACCTTGTGGGCTACGAGCTGCCCGGCAACGTCGTCGCCACGACCGAGCTCGTGCAGGCGCTCGACGGCGCCGAGGCCATCATCTTTGCCGTTCCTTCGACGCACCTTCGCAGCGTGTGCCACCAGGCCGCGCCCTTTATCGCCGCCGATACCCCGGTGCTCTGCCTCACCAAGGGCATTGAGCCCGAGTCCGGCCTGCTCATGAGCGAGGTCATCGCCAGCGAGATCGGCAACGAGGCGCGCGTGGCGACCCTCTCGGGCCCCAACCATGCCGAGGAGATTTGCCGCGGCGGACTTTCTGCCGCCGTCATCGCCAGCGAAGACCCACAGGTAGGGGAGACCTTTAAGGACCTGCTCCTATCCACGGCCTTCCGCATCTACCTGTCGCAGGACATGACCGGCGTCGAGGTTTGCGGCGCCATGAAAAATGTCATCGCGATCGTATGCGGAATCTCCGCCGGCACCGGTGCGGGCGACAACACGCTCGCCCTCATCATGACGCGCGGCCTGGCAGAGATCAGCCGTCTGGTGCACGCCCGCGGCGGTCAAGCTATGACCTGCATGGGACTTGCCGGCATGGGCGACCTCATTGCCACCTGCACCTCGGAGCATTCGCGCAACCGCACCTTTGGCTACGAGTTTGCCCACGGCGTGTCGCTCGACGAGTA
>DBEZQF010000245.1:0-13894 GCA_048254795.1 Collinsella sp.
GGTCGCGGGTTCGAGCCCCGTTGTCCGCTCCATTTGGGCGTTTAGCTCAGGGGGAGAGCGCTTCCCTGACACGGAAGAGGTCAGAAGTTCAAATCTTCTAACGCCCACCAAATGTTCGCAGCTCAGAGGCTATGTCCTCTGGGCTGGTTTGTTTTTTGCCACCAAGCGCGCCGCCAAATAAATCATCAAATATTGATCCAAGGTCCGTACGCGATGGTCTTCGCATCCCGTAGGGGTGCCGGCAGATTGCATGTGTCCTGGCCCATCATGACCGCAACATGTTGGTCAAGCATAATCTTTTGGATTCTTTTGGCGTGAGCGGCTTGGTTTTGGTGCTATTTGGCGGCGGCACGGTTGAGGGGGTTTCAAAACTGCTGTGCAGGTAGTTGGGTTGATAACGTTTTAGCAGTCTGCCAAGAGGCCTTCATTTATAATGCGTCTGCAAATTGACCAATTGCTTTGACCTGCTGAAACACTATATGTTGTGTTTGACCTAAAAAAAGAATACAGGATATAGATGCCTCTTTGTCGTATGATAGATAACGGACAGAGAACGAGGACCTTATTCGCCCCATTTGGATGGATCTTTGAGCTCCTTGATTGGCTGCGAGGATTGTCCGCATGAGGGCCTATGGTTATCGAGAACACAGATTGCGCAACGGCGCCGCAAGACAGGGTCAAACCCTGCCGGGCATCGTTTGGCTCTGAAGCGCAATGAGGCTACGATGCGAAAGAGGCAAGAGGATGAAGATCATCAAGCGCAGCGGCACCGAGGTTACCTTTGACATCGATAAGATCGTCAATGCGATCCGCGCCGCAAACTTGGAGGTCGAGGAAGGCTCTCGCCTTACCGACCGCCAGGTGATCTATGCGGCACAAAACGTCGCCGAGGCATGTGAGAAGGCCGGCCACACCGTATCGGTCGAGGAGATCCAGGATCTGGTCGAGGACGAGATTATGCGTCTCGACTGCTACGAGGTTGCCCGCCACTACATCATCTACCGCTATGTTCAGAGCCTGAAGCGCCAAAAGAACACGACCGATGACAAGATCCTGTCGCTGATTGAGTGCAATAACGAAGAGGTCAAGCAGGAGAACTCCAACAAGAACCCGACCGTCAACTCCGTTCAGCGCGACTACATGGCCGGCGAGATTTCCAAGGACCTGACGCAGCGCGTGCTGCTGCCCCAGGAGATCGTGGATGCCCACAACGAGGGCCTGATTCACTTCCACGATTCGGACTACTTCGCCCAGCACATGCATAACTGCGACCTGGTGAACCTGGAGGATATGCTCCAGAACGGCACCGTTATCTCGGGCACGCTGATCGAGAAGCCGCACAGCTTCTCGACTGCTTGCAATATCGCGACGCAGATTATCGCGCAGGTCGCCTCTTCCCAGTACGGCGGTCAGTCGATTTCGCTGACCCACCTGGCTCCGTTTGTCGAGGTGAGCCGCCAGAAGATTCGTGTCGAGGTTGCCCGCGAGCTCGAGGAGCTTGGCGTCTCTGCGTCTGCCGAGAAGGTCCGTGAGGTCGTTGAGGACCGTCTGCGTGACGAGATCCGTCGCGGCGTCCAGACGATTCAGTATCAGGTCGTGACGCTTATGACCACGAATGGCCAGGCGCCGTTCGTGACGGTCTTTATGTATCTTAACGAGGCCCGTACGCCTCAGGAGAAGCACGACCTTGCCATGATCGTGGAGGAGACGCTTCGCCAGCGCTACGAGGGCGTTAAGAACGAGGCCGGCGTGTGGATTACCCCGGCATTCCCCAAGCTTATCTATGTGCTCGAGGACGATAACGTTCACGAGAATTCCCCGTACTTCTACCTGACCCAGCTGGCTGCCAAGTGCACCGCCAAGCGCATGGTGCCCGACTACATCTCCGAGAAGAAGATGCGTGAGCTCAAGCTGTCTAAGGGTGAGACCGCCGGCAATGGCGATTGCTACACCTGCATGGGTTGCCGCAGCTTCCTGACGCCCGACCGTTCGGGCAACGGCTTTAACAATGTTGCCAACGCGCTGAACTATGACCCGACCAAACCTAAGTACTATGGCCGCTTTAACCAGGGTGTTGTGACCATCAACTTGCCCGATGTCGCACTGAGCTCGCATCAGGACATGGACAAGTTCTGGAAGATCTTCGACGAGCGCCTTGAGCTGTGCCATCGTGCCCTGCTGTGCCGTCATGAGCGCCTGATGGGCACGCTTTCGGATGCCGCACCGATTCTGTGGCAGTACGGCGCCCTGGCGCGCCTTAAGAAGGGCGAGACGATCGACAAACTGCTCGTGGGCGGCTATTCCACCATCAGCCTGGGGTATGCCGGTCTGTATGAGTGCGTCAAGTACATGACGGGCCACAGTCACACCGAGAAGGAAGGCACGCCGTTTGCCATGGCCGTCATGCAGCACATGAACGACAAATGCGCCGAGTGGAAGGCCGAAAGCGATATCGACTTCTCGCTGTACGGTACCCCGCTTGAGTCGACGACCTACAAGTTCGCCAAGTGCCTGCAGCGTCGTTTTGGCATTATTCCGGGTGTGACGGACAAGGGCTACATTACCAACAGCTACCACGTCCATGTGTCCGAGGAGATTGATGCTTTCGATAAGCTCAAGTTTGAGGGCATGTTCCAGCAGCTTTCGCCGGGCGGTGCCATCTCCTACGTCGAGGTTCCTAACATGCAGGACAACCTTAAGGCTGTCATTCGCGTGATGCAGTACATCTACGACAACATCATGTACGCCGAGCTCAACACCAAGAGCGATTACTGCCAGGTGTGCGGCTACGATGGCGAGATCAAGATTGTCGAGGATGATGGCAAACTGGTGTGGGAGTGCCCCAACTGCGGCAACCGCGATCAGGAGAAGATGAACGTCGCTCGTCGTACGTGCGGCTACATCGGTACTCAATTCTGGAACCAGGGTCGAACCGAGGAGATCCGCGACCGCGTGCTGCATCTCTAATACCGCTCCGGGGCTGAACCGAGAGGGCCGCTTGGGCATTTGCTCGCTATTTCGGACAGTCCTGCGCAAGACGAAGGCCACATTAAGTGGCCTTCTTTGCGTGCGGAACTCATTTTGAGCAAGCACCCGCCCTGCCGGGGCTCCCGGGTTCTGCAACGACTCGGCCGTTCGGGCCAGGTGGGGCTGATATAAATAGAGTGAATGGGCGCGCCGTTGGCGCGTCCATTTTTGTGCGGGTGACAAAGGGACTGTCCCTTTGTCACATTGCAATAAATGTGATGGAAGTGTGGAGAAATGAGCTTAAAACTTCCGTAAATGTGATAAATGTCACGTTTTAACTAGGGTAAAATGTGGGAAATATCACGTTTACGGAAGTTTCTTTGCGGGAGGTTCGGTCATGCAGCGAGATATCATTGCCAAGCTTAACGCTTGGAAAGCGTCAGAATATCGTAAGCCGCTTATCCTTAAGGGGGCGCGCCAGGTTGGAAAGACGTGGGCGCTTAAGGAGTTCGGCCGAACCTCGTACCTCAATTTTGTGTATCTGACGCTCGAGGAGCCGTCACCTGAGGTACAGAGCGAGTACGCTCAGTTTTTCGAAGGTACGCGCGATCCTCGACGGATCATCTCAAATCTTTCCCTGGCACTTGGACAGCCTATCGATCCCGGCGAAACGCTGCTTATTATTGATGAGATCCAGGATTGTCCTTCTGCAGTCGGCGCCCTTAAATACTTCTGTGACGAGGCCCCCGAGTATCACGTCGCATGCGCAGGGTCTTTGTTGGGCGTTCGCTTGTCCCGTGAGACCAGCGCTTTTCCGGTGGGAAAGGTCGAGTTCATGGAGATGCGCCCCATGAGCTTTTCCGAGTTTCTGAAAGCCGAGGGCGCTGCAAACTACGACGAATACCTTGGCGGCCTGGATCAGATCGAGACAGTGCCCGATTTCTTCCATGTCCGTCTCGTCGAGCATCTTCGTCGTTATTTTGCATGCGGCGGCATGCCAGAGGCTCTTGGCCGGTGGGTGGAGACGGGCGATATCGTTCAGGTCGATAAGGTGTTGTCTGATCTCTTGGATTCCTACGAGCGCGATTTTGCCAAGCATGGTGGCCGTGCGCAGTTCGCCAAGCTTTCACAAATATGGAACTCGATTCCAGCTCAGTTGGCGCGCGAGAACAAAAAGTTCGTTTGGGGTGCGGTGCGCGAGGGGGCTCGTGCTCGAGAATACGAGGATGCTCTGGAATGGCTTGCCGATGCTGGGCTCATCACGGCGGTTCGCCTTAATGCTGCCGGTGGTGTGCCGCTCTCTGCGTACGATGACCTCAAGGCATTTAAGGTCTACTGTCTTGATGTCGGCTTGCTGCGCCGCATGGCAAGGCTGGATGCGTCCGCTTTTGCCATCTCGGATGCGCTATTTTCGGAGTTCAAAGGTTCGTTCGCCGAGAACTATGTGCTTCAGGCATTACTTTCACAGTTAGATGCTGCTCCGCGTTATTGGACAAACGAGAAGCCGAAGCACGAAGTCGATTTTTTGATTCAAGTCGGAAACGAAATCGTTCCCGTCGAGGTCAAATCGGGAGAGGTCGTTCATTCCAAGAGCCTTAAGTACTATGCCGACAAGCATGCGGAGACGACTCCATTGAGGGTCCGCTACTCACTTAAGAACCTAAAGCTCGACGACGGGGTGCTCAACATTCCGTTGTATTTGGCTGATCGATCTGTCCCTCTTATCAAAAAGGCGCTTGATCGTGCACATCTTGACGTTTAGATCCTGGGTGAGCTGACGGGCGGCGGCTAATTAATCGCTCCGTTACGGCCAGGGAGCCTGGGCCTTAGCGATGCTTGCTTCGCCAAGCCGTGGGTGTCATGCCGGTGTATTGTTTGAAGGCTTGGGTGAAGGCGGCCTGCTGAGGGTAGCCTAGGCGCTCTGCTACCTGCGCTATCGTGAGCGCGCTATCGGCCAAAAGGTCCTGTGCTCGCTCCATACGGCGTCTGCGAATGTAGGCGCCCAGGGACTCGCCAGTTTGGGCCTTAAAGGTGGCGCATAGTTTGGAGCGGCTTGTGTAGAGCCTCTCGGCCACCTCGTTGATACCCACATGTCTGCCTTTGTCGAGCGCGCGCTCAATCATTGCCGTTGCTTCTTCGGCAATGGTTATGCTGACGCGTGTGTCTGCCGCCTGCCGCGCCTGCTTGTGGGCCGCGCACGAACAGGCGAGCTCCGCGACCATGGTCTCCACGATGCCCTGCATATAGACGTGTCCGCCTACGGTGCGGGCGCGGTCCTCGTTAATCCGGCGCAGCGTGTGGCAGATGGCAGACGTCGCTTCCTCGTGCCATGGCTCGGCAAACGCCTCAAAGATTCCCGCGAACTCGGTGGGATAGCGGTGCTCCAGTTCGTCAAAATATCCAGGCAAAAAGAGCACCGAGCGCGAGTGATAAAGCTCCCCCGCAAACAGCGGGCTTAATTCTTCGCCACAGCTATCTTGGATAAAGCTGCAAACGGCATTGTTTGGCCACGGTCCATGCAATGGTTTGAGGTTCGCGGGCGTTATGCCAGCCTCGGGCATGCATGTAAGTGTGGGCGCGCTGACTTCGCTCACGCAGGCGTATGGCTCGGGTGTGTATTCGGCCAGGTACATATCGTGCGTCGGGGTGATGAAATGCTCCATGACGATGCAGGCAGGGGAGAGAGGCATAATCCATGCGCGGCCGTGCGCCCGGTCGTTTGCCACCTCGCCGGTAAAGACGGCGCCCTTGCCGGTAAGCTCCAGGCCAAACTGCTCAAATTGCGGTGCGTAGAGCTCGGTTATGTCGGTCGCTGCCCGCCGTATTTGCAAAAGCGTTCCTTTCCTTTGCAGAAACGTCCACGCCTGGCTTGATTGTGAGCCATGGCTAACACAGCAATGATAAGTTCATTACGGTTAACTCTCAAGCCGTTAGAAAGGAATCTCATGGCAAAGGAATCAAAAAGGGAAGGTGGAGGCATCGGCGAGCTGCTCGCGTATGCCGGCGACCGCAAATTCCTAACGTATTTGGGCATGGCGCTCTCGGCGCTCTCGCAGCTGCTGAGCTTTGGCCCGTACGTGTGCATTTGGCTTGTCGCGCGCGACCTGATCGCCGTGGCGCCCAACTGGAGCGAAGCCACTAACATCGCGATGTACGGTTGGTGGGCCGTGGGGTTTGCGCTGGCAAGCATCGTAGCTTATTTCGTGGGGCTCATGTGCACGCATCTGTCCGCGTTTCGCTGCGCGTCCAATATCCGCAAGACTACGAGCGAGCACCTGCTTAAGCTGCCGCTCGGCTACTTCGACACGCATGCCACCGGCGAGCTGCGCCGCATTGTAGACGGGTGCGCCGCCTCCACCGAGACTTTGCTCGCACACATGCTGCCCGATATCGCAGGCGCCGTCGCCATGGTCGTGGGCTTGCTCGTGCTGCTTTTCGCCCTCGATTGGCGCTTGGGCGCGGCATGCCTCATCTCGGTGGCCATTTCGTTTGGCGCCATGGCCGCCATGATGGGCGGCAAGGGCGGCGAGTTTATGAAGGCCTACATGGGAGCGCTGGTCAAGATGAACAAGACCGGCACCGAATACGTACGCGGCATCCCCGTGGTCAAGGTGTTTCAGCAGACGGTCTACTCCTTTAAGGCTTTCCACGATGCGATCGCCGAATACGCCGACATGGCACAAAACTATTCGGGCACGTTCTGTCGAGGTCCGCAGGTACTCAACCTTACCGCGCTCAATGGTCTTGTGGCATTCCTGTTGCCCGTGGCGTTGCTGTTGGCGCCGGGCGAGACGGACTTCGCGCATTTTATGGCCAACTTCACGTTTTACGCGATATTTTCGGCCGTGGTGCCGACGGCCATGACCAAGCTCATGTTTGTGGGCGAGGCCTCTCAGATGAGTGCCGATTCGCTGGCTCGTATTCGAAGCGTCATGGATTCCAAGCGGCTCTCCGTGCCCGCGCAACCCAAGCATCCTGCCGGCGGCGACGTGCGATTTGAGGACGTGAGCTTTACGTACGAGGGTGCCGAAGCACCTGCCGTTAGCCATGTGAGTTTCAGCGTTCCCGCTGGTAGCACCCTCGCCCTGGTGGGTCCCTCGGGTGGCGGTAAGTCAACCTGCGCAAGCCTGATCCCGCGTTTTTGGGATGTCTCCTCGGGTCGAGTGCTCGTAGGCGGTGTGGACGTTCGCGATATGGATCCGCACGAGCTTATGGACCAGGTTGCCTTTGTGTTCCAGACCAACCAGCTGTTCCGGCAAACACTTGCCGATAACGTGCGCGCCTCCAAGCCTACGGCCACTGACGACGAAGTGCGTGCGGCCCTCTCCGCAGCTCAGTGCGACGATATTGTGGCCAAGCTCCCACAGGGTATCAATACCATGCTCGGTGCCGGCGGAGCTTATCTTTCGGGCGGCGAGGTCCAGCGCGTGGCACTCGCCCGCGCGATCCTTAAAGACGCGCCTATCGTGGTGCTCGATGAGGCCACGGCGTTTGCCGACCCCGAGAACGAGGCGCTCATCCAGCGCGCCTTTAGCAAGCTGGCGGCGGGTCGCACGGTCATTATGATTGCGCACCGACTCTCGACTGTAGTGGGCGCAGACCAAATCGTGGTGCTCAACCAGGGCAGCGTGCAGGAGTCGGGTACCCATGCCGAGTTGCTGTCCCAAGAGGGTCTGTATGCCAAGATGTGGGCCGAATACGAACAGGCCGCGAGCTGGAAAATCACTGCAGCGACCGCGGATGCCGTCGTCACGAAGGGAGGCGAGGCCTAAATGTTCGCCTCATTCCAAAAGAAGTATTTCCTATCCGATAAAGGCGTCGCCGGCGTAAAACGCGGCATTTTCTGGACCACGCTCACTAATCTCATTACCATGGCCGGCATGGGCTTTTTATTCCTGGTTATGGCCGGTTTTGTCGAGCATCTCGCCAGCGGGGCTGACCTGCCGGATGCCCTGCCGATCGTGGGCGGGCTCCTGGTCTTTTTCGTGTTGCTCTTTGCCTCTAACTGGCAGCAGTATTACTACACCTACTGCATCTTTTACGAGGAGTGCGGCAAGCAGCGTATGGAGATTGCCGAGCGCTTGCGCAAACTGCCGCTGTCGTTTTTTGGTCGTCGTGATCTGGCCGATTTAACCGAGACCATCATGGGTGACGTCCAGGCCATGGAGCACGCCTACAGCCACGTGCTGGGAGAGCTTTGGGGCGCCATCATCGCAAGCGCCATTGTGTTCGTGGCGTCGCTGTTCTTTTGCTGGCAGCTGGCGATCGCGGCGTTTTGGAGCGTTCCCGTGGCCTTTGCCGTGCTGTATCTAACACGCGGCCCCATGACTCCGGTGTTCGATCGCGTGCGTGCCGAGAAGGTCAAGGTTACCGAGGCTATTCAAGAGACGCTCGACTGCGTTCGCGAGATCCGCGCCACCAACCAGGAGGCCCATTATCTTGAGGGGCTCAACGCCGTGATCGATGCCGAGGAGCATGAGACCACCAAGGGCGAGCTCGCTAACGGGCTTTTGGTCAACTCCGCCTTTGCCATCCTGCGTCTGGGCATTGCCACCACGCTGGTCACGGGCGCCGCGATGGTCGCCTCCGGGCAGGTCGACTTTTTGGTGATGTTTGCCTTCCTGCTTATGGTGAGCCGCATCTATGCGCCTTTTGACCAGGCGTTAATGTTAATGTCCGAGCTGTTTGCCGCCGAGTCGTCTGCCAAGCGCATGCGTTCCATCATGGAAGAGCCCGTGGCGCGGGGCAGCGAGAAATTTGAGCCCGCGGGCCACGATGTGGTGTTCGATCACGTGGCATTTGGATATGGTGCGGGCGAGGACGGCCGCGCCGGCGAGAAAGTTCTTACCGATGTGAGCTTTACCGCCAAGGAAGGCGAAGTTACGGCACTGGTCGGTCCTTCGGGTTCCGGTAAGTCTACGGTGAGCCGCCTGGCCGCGCGCTTTTGGGATGCCACCGCGGGCAAGGTTACCGTGGGTGGCGTGGATGTTGCGAGCGTGGATCCCGAGGTGCTCCTGCGCGACTACGCCATTGTGTTCCAAGACGTACTGCTCTTTGACGACACGGTGATGGGGAACATCCGCCTCGGGCGTCGTGATGCCACCGATGAGGAAGTGCTTGCGGCTGCGCGTGCCGCCAACTGCGACGAGTTCGTGAACCGCATGCCGCAGGGCTACGACACCATGATCGGCGAGAACGGCTCCAAGCTGTCTGGCGGCGAGCGCCAGCGCATCTCCATCGCTCGTGCGCTGCTTAAGGACGCCCCCATCGTCCTTTTGGACGAGGCCACGGCGAGCCTGGACGTCGAGAACGAGACCGTGGTTCAGCAGGCGCTTTCCCGCCTGCTCGCGGGCAAGACGGTTATCGTTATTGCTCACCGTATGCGTACGGTGGAAAATGCCGACAAAATCGTTGTACTCAAGGATGGTGTGGTTGCCGAGCAGGGCGCTCCGGCGCAGCTCAAGGCAGCAGGTGGAGAATTTGCCCGTATGGTCGCACTGCAAAAGGAGTCGGCGGACTGGCAGCTGTAGGAATGTGACAAAGGGGCAGTCCCTTTGTCATATTGAGTTCACCCCCATAGTTTCCAAAAAGTTAACCTTTGTTGACCTTAATAGTTAGATAAACTAAACTATTTTCCAAAAGTGTGCTCGAGCAAACTTGTTTACTCGGGTGCTGAGGCACCGTGCCGCGTCCAATGCGGCAAAAGGGAGAAGCAACATGAAGAAGTCGACGTTCAATACCCTGCTTGTCGGTGGCGGTTTTCTGCTTGGCACGGCCGGCATCAAGCTGCTTACCAGCGCTCCGGTCAAGAATGCCTGCGTGCAGGGTATCGCGTGCGGCATGCGCATCAAGAACGGCTACCAGGACATGGTCGAGCAGGCCAAGGCCAATGTCGATGACATGGTTGCCGAGGCTGCTTACATCACCCAGAGCGAGGCCGCTGCTGACGAGGCAGCTGAGTAACGCTCCCAGGCACAAACTATGAGATTCTCGATTATTAGCGAGATCCCCGGTAGGACCCGTCTTCAATTGGCGGGTCCTGTGCCAGAGAGCGATCTCGATGCACTTCTTAAGCTTGGCGGCGACATCGATGGCGTGCACAAGGTGCGCGTGTATGGCCGCATTGGCCAGATGGCGCTGGAGTACGACGAGCCGCGCCGCGCAAGCGTGCTCGACGCCCTGGGCGCACTCGATGCTCAAGCTATCGCCGATGCCAAGTCGGCCTACGTGATGCAACTCGAGCCGCGCAAGCACAAACTCGTTATGGACCTGGCGACACTCGTCGGTGCCCATTACGCACGTCGCTGGTTCTTGCCTACGCCGCTGCGTGCGGTATTTGTCGTGGCCGGTTATATGGCATTTTTGCGCGCTGCCCTTCATGAGCTGGCGCGGCCGCGCCTGACCGTTCCCGTGCTCGACGCTTCGGCCATCGGCATCTCGTTCGTCAAACGCGACGTCGACACCGCGGGCCAGACGATGTTCCTACTCAACGTGGGCGAGCTGCTCGAGGACTACACCCGCGCCATGAGCGAAAACGAGCTCATCAACTCGCTGCTCGATGTGCCCGACAAGGCGCAGAAGGTCGTCGGCGACACCGAGGTAAGCGTTGCCGCGACCGAGCTTGAGCCCGGCGACCTGGTCGCCGTGCGCACTGGCATGTCCATTTGCATCGACGGTGTTGTCGAGCAGGGGAGCGCTATGGTCAACCAAGCGACCCTGACCGGCGAGCCGCTGGCCGTCGAGCGCAGCGTGGGCGACGACGTGTTCGCCGGCACCGTCGTGGAAGACGGCGGCATCTTGGTGCGTGTGCGCGCCAATACGGCTCAGACCAAGCTCCGCTCGATCGTCTCGCTCGTGCAGACGGCCGACTCGCTCAAGTCCGAGGGCCAGTCGCATATGGAGGACCTTGCCAACAAGATCGTCCCGTGGAACTTCCTGCTCGCGGGCCTGGTTGCGCTTACCACCCGCAGCCTCATCAAGACCTCGGCGGCGCTGATGGTCGACTACTCGTGCGCACTCAAGCTCACGGGTTCCGTCGCCGTCATGACCGCCATGAGCGATGCTGCCAAGATGGGCGTGATGGTCAAGGGCGCGAAGTACTTTGAGTCGTTTGCCAAGGCCGACACCATTGTGTTTGATAAGACCGGTACGCTGACCGAGGCGCAGCCGCGCCTGGCTTGCGTGCTCACGACCGACGGCTGGAGCGAGGACGAGGTCCTGCGCCTTTCTGCCTGCCTGGAGGAGCATTTCCCGCATCCGGTGGCGCGCGCCGTCGTCAACGCTGCTCGCGAGCGTGGACTCGAGCACCGCGAGCGTCACGCTGCGGTCGAGTACATCGTGGCACACGGCATCGCTTCGTCCATTGAGGAGCGTCGCGCCATCATCGGCTCCGCGCACTTTGTATTCGAGGATGAGGGTGCGCAACTCGAGTCCGACATTAAGGAGCAAATCGAGCTCCAGATGCAGGGGCTGTCGCCGCTGTATCTGGCGGTCGACGGCACCGTTGTGGGCGTGCTCGGTATCGAGGACCCGCTTAAGCCCGGGGTCCGCGAGGCCATCGCCGACTTGCACGCGTTGGGCGTTAAGCACGTGGTCATGCTCACGGGCGACTCGGAGCGTACGGCCGAGCGCATTGCTCGCGAGGCAGGTGTCGACGAGTTTAAGGCCGAGCTGCTGCCCGAGGACAAGTACGCCTATGTGGAGCGGATTAAGCGCGAGGGGCGCCATGTTGCCATGGTGGGCGACGGCGTCAACGACTCACCGGCGCTTGGTTTGGCCGATGTGGGTCTGGCCATGGGCGGTGGAAGCGACATCGCCAAGGAGGTCGCCGATATCATCCTGACCGACACGGATCTCGCCGCGATCGTGCGCCTGCGCCGCATGAGCCAGGGGCTTATCGACCGTCTGACGAGTTCGTATTCCAAGGTGATGCTCACCAACTCGGCGCTGTTGGCATTGGGTATTACCGGCATGATTACTCCGCAGGCGTCGTCACTGCTGCACAACGGCTCAACGATTGCCTACAGCCTGAGCAATGCGAAGGCTTACCTGCGTTAGCGTTTTCGATTGAGTATATGGCCTGCATTCGGGTGGCACCGCAGCCGCCAGGGTGCAGGCCTTCTTTTGTTTGACGAGATGTTAGCTCGGATATATGCTTGTGCTAGCACTGCTAGCAAATGCTGAAGGTGAGGTTGAGATGGCTACCGTTGGCGGCATGGCGCAGGTGAACGTTCGCGTAGATCGCCAGGTCAAGAACCGTGCCGAGGAGGTGCTACGGCTTTCGGGCGGGTCACTGCCCGAGCTCATCAAAAAAGTCGTGGCCAAGGTCGCACAGGGTGGCAGGCAGTGCGAGGAAGTGCTTGCGGCCGTCGACGACCGGCAGCAGACCGTCGCGCCCGATACGCCGTTCGCCGCGTCGTGGGCAGCGGCAGACCGGCTTTATGCAGATTTGGGCATCGCTGCGTCGCCCGTATCCGACGATCGCGGTTGGGACACAATCTATTCCGACGCCATGGATGAGCATTATCGCCAAAAGGGGATGATCCAGTGAGTGGAGCGCCTCTCAAGATCATGGTGGACGCTAACGTATGGGTCGATTCGTTTTGCGCCGACCATGCCGAGTCGCTTGCCGCGCGTGCGTTTATTGGGCGGGCGACGGAGACGGGGGCGTTGCTGTTCTTTCCGGTGCATATCGCCAAGGACGTGCTGTACGTTGTCCAACACGAGCTGAAGCGCAGCGTTCTTGCCAGCGGGGGAGCGCTCGACGAGGCATCTGCCCGTGCAATTGGCGATGCGGCGCTGGCGTTTGTGCGGAACATGACCGAAAACGCCACGGCCGTGGGTGCAGATGCGTCGGACCTTTGGCTGGCCGACAAATACTTAGCGCTTCATCGCGATTACGAGGACAATTTGGTGCTCGCCGCGTGCAAGCGCGCACAGGTCGATTACTTGGTAACTAACGATCGCAAGCTGCTCGAACATGCCGATCTTGCAGCAAAGACCCCGCGCCAAATGATGCCGATTCTGGCTTTGGCCGAACGTGGTGGCGCGGCTATCGGTTGACGCGAACTGTTTGCGGGCCTCTTGGACGACGATGCGCCAAGGGGCCCGCGTCTGCTATTTACAAAAGCTCGGCCTTGATGGCGGGACTTTCTGCGAGCTGCTCGGCTGCCTTTTCGTCGGAGCTGTCGAGTGCTGCCAGGCTGCGGTAGACCCACTCGTTGACCTGGGTGTTCTTGACGCCTGCGGTCTGCATAAGGGCGCCTACCTCGCGGATTGCTGCGAGCAGATCGGCTTTGGGGCCCGCGACCTCGACCTCGATGCTGTGGTAGGCGGACACGCCGCGGTTCTCACTCACGTGGTCGATAAAGCCCTCGACGGTCTCAAGCTGCTGGGCGAGAGCTGCATCATCGTCGGCGTCCAGCGCGACGAGTGCGTTCGATACTGTGAGGGCGGGATGTCCGCAGGGGACAAAGCCCTCGATGACATCCATAGCTTCGGTAATGGTTGAGCCCAGGCCTGCGAGGGCATTGACGAGCTGCTGCTTGGTATCCATAACGGTCCTTTCGACGGGTCAATTTTGCTTGGCGAAAATATACGTTACGCGATCGGTAGCAAAAGTGCGAAGTGCGGCGCACATTGGGGTCTTCACAGCTCGTGCATAGAACAGCTGTCCGCTTTCAGAACGTGGTAAGATAACACTCCACAAGCGGGGCTCGCCCTGCATGTTCCTTGAAAAGTCGACGGGTGTTGGGTATTCGTGCCCGATACCATCCAGACTTTCCCGACATTCGGGGGCGACTGGTTTCGACACGATAGCTCTGAGAGAGGAAGCAAGCCGAGGTCTCCTCGCCTCGTTAAACAGGGGTACCGTCAAATTGAATTGACAACAACTCTTCTTTTGAGCCTATGGCTCTCGCTGCTTAGT
>DBEZQF010000246.1:0-2118 GCA_048254795.1 Collinsella sp.
GTGAGGGACGGAGACCGCTATCAGGTTTTGCTGGGCGTGACTGGTTCGGGCAAGACCTTCACGATGGCAAAGACTATTGAGGCCCTGGGAAAGCCGACGCTGGTCATGGCTCCGAATAAAACGCTCGCCGCTCAGCTTGCGAGCGAGCTCAAAGAGTTCTTTCCCAACAACGCTGTGGTCTACTTCGTCTCGTACTACGACTACTATCAGCCCGAGGCGTATGTGCCGCAAAGCGATACATATATCGAGAAAGACTCCTCGATTAACGAAGAGGTTGAGATGCTGCGACATCAGGCGACCGCATCGCTGCTCTCTCGACGCGATGTGATCGTTGTCGCATCGGTCTCGTGTATCTATGGCATTGGCTCTCCTGAGGACTATGCAGGTCTGGCTCCAAACGTCGACAAGAAGGTGCCGCTCGAGCGCGATGACTTTATCCATGCACTTATCGACATTCAATATGATCGCAATGACTATGACCTGGCACGCGGCACGTTCCGCGTGCGCGGCGATGTTGTCGACGTGTATCCGCCTTATGCCGAGCATCCGTTGCGGTTTGAGTTCTTTGGCGACGAGGTCGAGCTGATTGCCGAGATCGATGAGGTCACCGGTGAGATGCTTCGTGAGTACGAGGCCATCCCTGTATGGCCGGCATCGCACTACGTGACCGAGAAGCCGAAGGTCAAGGCGGCTCTGAAATCGATCAGCGAAGAGTGCGAGAAGCGCGTGGCGGAGCTCAAGGCGACCGACAAGTTGCTCGAGGCGCAGCGTCTGCAGCAGCGCACCGATTATGATCTTGAGATGCTCGAGACGATGGGCTTTTGCAACGGCATCGAGAACTACTCGCGTCATCTGGACGGTCGCAAGCCGGGTGAGCCGCCGTTTACCCTAATCGATTACTTTCCCAAGGATATGCTCTGCATCATCGATGAGAGCCATGTGACGGTGCCGCAGATTCGCGGCATGCACGAAGGTGACCGCTCGCGTAAGGTGACGCTGGTGGAACACGGTTTTCGCCTGCCCTCGGCGCTCGATAACCGCCCGCTTCGTTTCGATGAGTTTGAGGCAAGGATACCCCAGTTTATCTATGTTTCGGCCACGCCGGGCGACTACGAGCTGCGGGTGAGCCAAAACGATGTGGAGCAGATTATTCGTCCGACTGGCCTGCTCGACCCCAAGATTGACGTGCGTCCAGTTCGCGGCCAGATTGACGATCTTGAGGACGAGATTCGCGAGCGCGTTGCCCGCAAGGAGCGCGTGCTGGTGACCACGTTGACCAAGCGCATGGCCGAGGACCTGACCGACCATCTGCTCGACGCAGGCATTAAGGTCAATTACATGCACTCTGATACGGCGACAATGGACCGTGTCGAGATCCTGCGAACGCTGCGCGAGGGCAAGATCGATGTTCTCGTTGGCATCAACCTGCTTCGCGAGGGCTTGGATCTCCCCGAGGTCTCACTGGTGGCAATTCTCGATGCCGATAAGGAAGGCTTCTTGCGCAACCGCCGTTCGCTGATTCAGACGATTGGCCGTGCGGCCCGTAACGCCGATGGTGAAGTCATCATGTATGCAGACGTTGTGACCGATTCGATGAAAGAGGCCATCGAGGAGACGCAGCGCCGTCGCGAGATTCAGATGGCATATAACGAAGAACATGGCATTGTGCCCAAGACAGTGCGCAAGGCCATCAACGACATCTCAAGTTTTATTGCCGAGGCCGAAAAAACTGTGGGCTCCAAGGGACGCTCGAAGGGCGACTCTCTTGGCCATGGCGCATTCTATACGCCCGATGAGTCGGGCGAGGGCGGTGTGCCGGAAACGGTGGCGCCCGAGCAGACACTTGCGGAGCAGTTGGAAGAACTGCCGCATGACGAGCTTGTGCGGATCGTCGAAACCATGGAAGAGGATATGCGTAACGCTTCTGCCGCTATGGACTTTGAGGAGGCGGCGCGCCTGCGCGATGCCGTCGTTCAGATTCGGGCGATGCTCGAGGGTGCGTCTGAGGACGAGACGATCGAGCGCTTACGCTCGCAGGCCCGCAAGGGTTCCACGTTCGCATCGGGCAGAAAACGCCAGGGTGCACGGTTTAAGAAATAGCGAACAGGCCCCGAGTTC
>DBEZQF010000247.1:0-2962 GCA_048254795.1 Collinsella sp.
CAGGGCGTCGAAGTCCATGCTGCCACCCTCGCCGGGGAAACCTTTCTTAAGGCCCGGGATGCGACCGTCGCCGCGCTCTTCCTCGAGCAGCTCGGCGCTCGCGGCACCGCGCAACGCCGGCTTGCCGCCCTTGGTCGAAAAATAGAGCGCAGCACGGGTATCTAGGCCCAGCGCCCGACGCATGGCCTGCGCGTAGATGAGCGTTTGGGTATGCGGTGGCAGCCAGCGCGGATCGTCGATGGGGGCCTCGCCCGTCTCCTCGTCGCGCACCGTGGGGTCGGCGAGCTTAAACTCCTCGACACCCGAACGATGCTTGTAGTCGATTACCACGGCGCGATTCTCGGCATCCACATCCACGCGGTCGATGCGACCGCCGAGCGGCCAACCGGCATATTCGACCTTAAGCTCATTAAAGGCGAACTCAAGGTAGCGCGGGGCAAAGGGGGCAAGCGCCTCGGACTCGTAGGCAAGCACACCTTCCAGCTGGGGCAAAATCTCGGCCACCTGGCGCTCCCCCACTGGAGAGAGCGGCACCAGCGGGCCCTCGGTACCGCGCTTGCCGGCGTGCTCGGCCAAGGTCTCGTCAAAGACCTCGTGTAGCAGTTCCTGAGCGCGCGGCAGGTTCTCGGGCGTCACGCGCTCCATGCCCTCTTGGGGCAGACGGGCATGCAGATGTTCCAGCACGTCGTGGACAAAGTTGCCCTTCTCCATGTTGCCAAAGCCCGCGTCGATAGACTGGGGCTTGACGCGATACGAGACGAACCAGCACAGCGGGCAGGTGGAATAGGCCTCGATCTGCGAGGCGGACGTCAGACGCGGCACGAGCGGCGCGTCCTCACCCTCGCCATCGCGACGGCACAGGACCAAATACGGCACGGCCTCGGCACTCAGATGCTGAGGGGCTTCACAGGTCACGCGCTCGCGCTTGAGGCCTTCGCCTGCCGCGGGATCGAAGTCCCTTACGATATCGCCCTCACCCACGCACGTGGGCTTGGCAGCGCCAGCGGCCTCGGCATGTGCCCGCAGCTCGGTCCATACGGCTGCCGGGTAGCACTCTCGCGCCTGGCGATCGTGTGTCACGCGGGCAAGCGCGACCGGACCGCTCGTCGCCTGCATTGCACGGCCAAAGCGCACGCGCAGCAGGGCGGCGGGCTCCAAAGACACGCCGTCGCGGCGCAGCTCGGTCGTCAACGTGGCAAGCGGGCCCTCTTCGTGCGAAAGCGGATAGCTGTCCAGGTCGACATCGGCAAACAGCACGGCATCGTAGCCGCCAGGACGCAAAACCGACGCATCGGCAAGCGACACGAAGCGCACTTGCGCCCGTGGCGTGCGATCGACCTCGTAGGTCTCGTAATCGTAAGCGGTACTGCGCTTGTCCACCTTGGTTCGAACGCCGTCGAGAACCGGCACGGTCGCGGCCTGCGACACGTCGAGCGCGCGAGCATCATTCATAAGGATGTCGATGGCATGGCGCAGCAAAGCCGTCTCCGCCTGGCGACGGGCCTGGCCGTCAAGACCGCCTAGAGCGCGATCGGGCAGCGCCTCTGCAACGGCGAGCATGGCCTTGAGCGCCGTCACGGGTTTGTCGCGCCACAGCGCCTGAAACACGTCCGAGACCACGCACGGCACGTTCTTAAACCAGTTATCTTCGCTGGCAGCCTTGCGGGCGCCCCTCACCTGGCCCTGCACGCTCTGCAGTAGGCTCTTGACGCCCGCAGTGGTCTTGCCGCGCGACAGGCGCATGTTCTTGTCGAAGCCGCGGGCGCTCGCGGCGTCGGCGCCCGAAAGCGGACTGTAGATCCAGTCGGTAAGCTCTGGAGCGGGCCACCACTCGGTCTTGGAAGCAGTGCCCTCATCAGCGGCCTTCATACGCTCGATCAGGTTGGCGAGCGCCGTAAACTGCCTGCCCGCGATGGACTGGGAAAACGCCGTGAACTCAGTTGTCTCGGAAGCGATATGACGAGCCGCCAGACGAGAGGCGAGCTCAACGAACAGCTGGGGTGCCCGGGCAGAAACAACGAGCACGCGCACAGGGTCGGCAGGCGTCGCGACGCCGTCGACCTCGGAACCCCGGCACGTTTTTACCAGATCATCAATTGCGTCCGCATAAGCATGAGCACGGGCATGAGGGCCGGCAACCTCTACAAAGGTAGGCTGAGCGGCGGACTTGGAGGCAGTCTGGAGCGCATCGGCACCCTCCCCCAGCGGCGCAGCCTCAAACAGCACACCGCGGGCATCAAAGGCGGCAGCAAGTTCCTCGCGCATTGCCGCCTGCTCGCAGGCAAGCAGCACAACGACCTCTCCCCCGTTGTTCGCCACGGCCGACAGCAGCTCGAGCAGGCCATGCGTAAACGATGTGATGCCGCGCACACATACCGCGCGGGCGCACGCCGGAAGGTTGTCGGCCAGCACCTCGGCCATAAGGTCAGCCGCCTCGCAGGGCTCGACCATGTCTCGACGGTCCAAGCCGCTCGCATAGGCACTCAACAGCTCGAATACGCGAGCCTCGGCGTCGCTCTTGGGATCGGGCCGGCAAACGTCGCCGCAGCAGCGCTCGGCACCCGTCCCCGCTACGCCCGGCAGCACATCGCGGGCCATGCGCGCGAGCATGCGCACCGTGCCCTGACTGCGCGAAAGCGGCTGCAGGTCGGCATCGTCGCGACGCGTGACCATGTCCGAAAACAGCATCTGGCGCTGCAGGTTGTCGACGAAACCGCGCCCGTCGCCCAAAAGCTCCCAAAGCGAGCGAAGCCACGATGTAGGTGTCTTGTAGTCGATACCCAGCGAAACGCCGGCTTCCGCCGCATCATGACGGCACAGGTCGAGCTCGGCAAACGTTGGTGCCAGCAACACGGCACGCCCGTGACGGGCAATAAGGTCGGCAAGCAGCGCCGACTCGGCATCGCTCAAATCCGTGCCGGCATTGGTGGTATAGATTCGAACAGGCATGGTCCTCCGCTCA
>DBEZQF010000248.1:0-1360 GCA_048254795.1 Collinsella sp.
CGCCGCATCCATGCAGGCTGCAGGATCGGTTCCCGGCGGCGTTGCCAGAACGGCCCATGCGATGGACTCGTGACGTGGGTCAACCCACTCGATGGAGCAGATGCGGTCGGCATACGTGCGGAACAGGTCGGGGTAGCTCGTAAGCATCGTCAACAGCTCGCGCTCCCCCGCCAAAGACTTGCGCTCAAGATCGGTAAGAACCATTGGCGTCGCCGCAGCCGGTGCGCCCGAACCATCAGCCACGGGAACAGCGCCCACACCATCAGGCACGTCGATCGGCGGCAGGTCATCGACGACATCCACGGGCGCAGCACCGTAGGCATCGAGCGGGACGTAGTCGTACGGCTCTTCTTCGACCGGCACGGAAACCGGCGGCGTCGCGCCCGATGCCCAAGCACCGCGACCGGCATCGCGAGAACCCGACGCCCGACCGCCCGCGCTACCAAAGCGCTCGGCCTGCGCCCGCTGGCGCTCATAGTTCTGCTCACGACGTCGTTCCGCATCTTCTCGCTTAGCGACATCGCGAAACACGCGACCCGAACTCGCGCGCACCGTCTCCAGATCCAAACCCAGCAGATCGGCAATCTGGATAAAGTACGTATCGATCATATAGCTGTCACGAAGCGGATAGATGAGCGTCAGAGCATCTTCCAGCGCCTTGGCGCGACCGCCCGGCGTGGTGATGTCGCTCGACTCCTGCAGCGAACGGTAGACAAAGTCCATGAGGGGCTCGGCAGCGTCGATACGCGCCTGCAATGCCTCGCCACCATGCGCGGTGATGAACTCCATGGGGTCGTTGCCATCGGGGAGCACCACGCAGCGCAGGTCCATGGAATCCTGCTCGATAAACTGAATCGCGCGACGGGCGGCCTTTTGACCGGCGGCATCACCGTCAAACATATACACGATGCGCTTAGCAAAGCGAGTAAGCGTCTTGACGTGATGCTCCGTGAGGGCGGTGCCCAGTGTGGCGACAACGTTTTTAATCCCCGCCTCCCAACAGGCGATGCAATCGGTATAGCCCTCCACCACGATGGCGGTATCCTGCGAGACGATAAACTCCTTGGCCCAATTAAAGCCGTAGAGGTTTCGCTTTTTATGGAACACGCTCGTCTCGGCGGTGTTGAGGTACTTAGGCTGGCCGTCGCCCATAATGCGACCGCCAAAGGCAATGTTGTGACCCTGCTCGTCAAAGATGGGGAACATCACGCGGTCGTAAAAGCGGTCGGCAAGCTGCCCGCGCCCGCGGCTCACGGCAACGTTGGCGTCGATCATCTCCTGCGGGGTAAAACCCGCCTGGGACAGGTGCGACACCAGCGCGTTACGGCCCGGTGCAAAGCCCAGGCAGTAGCGGCGGCAG
>DBEZQF010000249.1:0-1489 GCA_048254795.1 Collinsella sp.
ACTGGTCGCCAACGTCGCCGCGATCATCTACATCGCCTACCGCGCCAAGAAGCTCGGCCGCAATCCCTACAAGCAGGATGTCTTTGAGGGCACCAGCGATTGGGAGAAGGCCACCGCCCGCCGCGCCAAGGTTGATTACGCGCACGCCGAGTAACGTGTTCGTCGCTGTTGGCGCTTGGGCATAGGCCCGCCCGCCAGGCTTTTCAATCCAATGTCTCGCAGAGCCCCCGGAAAGCGTTTCGCTCGCTTTTCGGGGGCTTTTGCCGTTGCGGCTCTATTCATCTATTCAAAAACATGCGCATATATAAAATCGGATTTCAAATCATGCGGCGGCTCTATGGGGTCCCATTTTTGGGTACAGTGTTGAGCCGATATTGCATTGGGGGATATATGAAAGATGAGACGATGGGCCAAGAGGATGCGGCCCAAGACGCAGAAGCGTGTGCCGAGGCCCTGGAGAGCCTAGACCAGATCGCGCTGGCCGAGATTGCGTTTGACGATTCGAGCGTTGATGTGCGGGATGAGCCGGAAATCGAGGCGCAGCCCGATGATCAGGATGCAAAAGACGATGGCGCCGCGCCCACCGAAGACGAGGCGGGGCACGAGGAATCCGAATGCGAGGCCGACGACCAGCCCGAATCCGACACGAGCGAGGAAACCATCTTGCTCGGCAGCTTGCCGGCCGAAGATTCGCTGACCCGCGAGCTTCCCGGCCTGGGCTCCGCACCAGCCGTGGACGAGACCATCGCCATGGGCGATATTCCCCTGCCGTCCGTTCCCTCGGCACGCGAGGCCGAGGTTCGCCATCGCAAAATGTCGCCCAAGCGCCGCAATCTGATGGTTGCCGGCGTCGTAGCCGTCGCGCTTGTTGCCGGCGGCGCAGGCTATGCTGCCTGGAACGGATATCAACAAGAGCAGGCTGCCGTGCTTGCCGCAAACGCCCACACCATGATGTCGGTGCAGATTGGCGTGCATGCCGCGGGCCTCGACTGCTCAACTGGCTCCAAGATTCCCGTGCAGGTGAGCGGACAAGATTCCGACGGTTCTTCCGTGAGCGAAACGCTCTACGTTGACGAGCACGGCCGCGGCATCAAACTGCTGCCCGGCGATTACACGCTCTCCATCGCCGCCTCCCCCATCGCGGCCGACGGCACCATCTATACCGTCCCGACCACCAAGACGCAGGTCGCCGTTAAGAGCGATGGACAGGATTTAAGTGCCCAGGCCACCTTTAAGCTCAAGGTGCCTTCGGCCGACACGGTGACTGACGACCAGATCGATGCCGCCGCCAAGTATGCCGAGGAAGGCGGTGCGAGCTCCGCCGCGGCCGCCAAAGTGCTCCAGCAGTCAGCAACCGCGCGGCGCGACGCCGCCGTCAATGCCGTGAGCGCGCAAAAGGCACAGGCGTCCCGTGATGCTGACGCTCGCCACAAGGCAACCGACCTCTACCAGCTCGATATTCCCGTCGAGTGGTACGGCAAGGTCGCAA
>DBEZQF010000250.1:0-4072 GCA_048254795.1 Collinsella sp.
GGGCGGCGTGGGCCTCATCATCACCGAGGTCGTGACGGTCGAGCCTACCTATACCTATCTGCCGGGTGACATGTGCTGCTACGACGACACGTTTATCCCTGGCTGGGAAAAGCTCGCCGCGGCCGTCCACGAGTATGGCTGCAAGATCATGCCGCAGCTCTTCCACCCCGCCTACATGGCCTTTAACATCCCGGGCACGCCGCGCCTGATTGCTCCGTCCTTTGTGGGCCCGTCTTATGCCCGCGAGGCGCCGCGCCCCATCACGGTCGATGAGATTCATGAGCTCACGCATCAGTTCGGTGACGCTGCCGTGCGCATGCAGAAGGCCGGTGTCGATGGCGTCGAGGTCCATGCGGCACACGCCCACGGCATGCTCGGCGGCTTTTTGACCCCGCTCTATAACAAGCGTACCGACGAGTACGGTGGCTCGCTCGACGCCCGTATGCGCTTCTTGCTCGAGGTCATTGCCGAGATTCGCGAGCGCTGCGGCAAGGACTTCATTATCGACGTCCGTATCTCGGGCGATGAGTACACCGATGGCGGCCTGACCCTCAACGACATGACCTACGTCTCGCGTCGCCTGGAGAAGGCCGGCGTCGACATGATTCATGTGTCGGGCGGCACCACCATCAAGCGCGGTTCCGCGATTCCTGCCGCCGGCACGCAGCAGGCCTCGCACGCTGCCTGCTCGCGCGAGATCAAAAAGCACGTCAACATTCCTGTCGCCACCGTCGGCCGCATCAACGAGGCCTGGATCGCCGAGGAGCTGATCGAGGACGGCGCTGCTGACATCTGCATGATGGGCCGCGCCAATCTGTGCGATGCCGAGTTCTGCAATAAGGCCGCTGCCGGCAACGCCGACGACATCCGCCCCTGCATCGGCTGCCTGCGCTGCCTGAACGGCATTATGTTTGGCAAGCGCATCTCCTGCACCGTCAATCCCGATGTTGAGCGCGACGAGGCCGGCTACGAGCCTGCCGCCGAGGCCAAGAACGTACTGGTTGTGGGCGCTGGTCCTGCGGGCATGGAGGCAGCCTACATTGCTGCCAAGCGCGGCCACAACGTAGTGCTCGTGGATAAGCAGGACGAGCCGGGTGGCGAGATGCGCATCGCGGCCGTTCCGCCGGCAAAGCAGGAACTCACCCGCGTGATCAAGTATCAGTACCGTCGCCTGGCCGAGGTCGGCGTGAAGTGCGTATTTGGCACCGAGCTTACTGCCGAGGACATTCAGCGTGACTACGCCGGCTACGAGGTCGTCCTGGCCTATGGCGCCGAGCCCATCGCCCCGGCCTTCATGCAGGGATTTAAGCAGGTCATGACAGCTGACGACCTGTTGGGCGGCAAGGCTTTCCCGGGCAAGAAGATTGTCATCGTGGGCGGCGGCACCGTCGGTTGCGAGACGGCCGACTACCTGGCCCCGTTGGTCAACGATCTGTCGCCGGCCAATCGCGACGTCACCGTCATCGAGATGACCAAGACGCTCGCCGCCAACGAGGGCGGCGCCGGTCGCGCGGTGCTCATCACGCGCATGCTCTCCAAGGGCGTTCACGTGCTGACCGAGGCCAAGGTGACCGAGATTACCGAGGATGCCATCAGCTACGAAAAGGACGGCGAGATCCACACCATCGCCGATGCCGATACGCTGGTACTTGCCATGGGCTATCGTCCCAATACCAAGTTGGCCGACGACCTTGCTGCAGCCGGCGTTACCACCCACGTGTTGGGCGATGCCAACAAGTGCGGCAACATCCGCGACGCCATCGGCGATGGCTACAAGGTTGCTTGCGAGCTCTAGTCAACCCCTTGGTGCATGTGAGGCCTATCCCCGCGGCGTCAGTCGGTAGATAGCAAAAAGCGGCGGTCGTCCCGTACATGGGACGACCGCCGCTTGCGTCAGCTGCAATGAGTCATGCGATTAGAGGTCCAGAATTTCCTTGACCTTGGCGATGATGGCCTCGTCGGTTGCGTTGGCAAAGAAGTACTCCTGGAAGTGCTCGCCGGCAAGTGCGCCCTTCACCAGGTCCTGATCGATCTCGCCCAGGACGTCGACGAGCGGACGCATGGTCACGGCGCGCACGCCGTCGAGGATCTTCTTGTTGCGCTGCTCGGGCTCAACGCGCTCGGCGGGGTAGCCGTTGCCCGAACCAAAGCCAAAGAGCTTCTCGAAGGTGTACTCAAGGTTGAGCTCCTGGCCCCAGCCGTTCTTAAGAGCGAAGGGCATGGCGACGGCGTTGCCATCGTTGACCTGGGCAAAGGTGTAGGCATCGAGCGGGTCGGCAACGTGGCCGCACAGCACGCCGGGGAAGGAGTTGCAGGCGAGCATGGCGCCCTCGCCGGTACCGCAGCCGGTCACGACGTAGTCGGCAGCGCCGGAGTTGAGCAGCACGGCGGCAAGGATGCCGTTCTGCACGTAGGTGAGGGGCTTGGAGTCGGCGTCGGCATACATACCATAGTTAAAGACAGTGTGGCCCATGGGCTCGACAACCTTCTTAAGGGCAGCCTCAATCATAGGGTTCTTGGAGTTCTGAGAGTTTTCGTTGATCAGAGCGATTTTCATGATAGGTAACCTTCCACTATTTTCTAAATTAATGGTTCGTTATGTTGCATGGCATCTCCAGCAGAGAAGCCGCTCTGCGGGCGGTGGACGATAAGGTCTGTCGCGAGTTCCGCACGAGCCGAAGAGCACTTAATGTGCTCTTCGTGCGAGTCAGGACTGCTCGAGCAGCAGACCTTATCGTCCGCCGCCTCGCCCAGACGTCTTACTGCGGCTGCTTGCCGATATAGGCGAGAATGCCGCCGTCGACATAGAGGATGTGGCCGTTGACGAAGTTCGACGCGTCGGAAGCCAAGAACACGGCGGGGCCCTTCAGATCCTCGGGCGTGCCCCAGCGGGCGGCCGGCGTCTTGGCAATGATGAACTGGTCAAACGGGTGACGGCTGCCGTCGGGCTGCGTCTCGCGCAGCGGCGCGGTCTGCGGCGTGGCGATGTAGCCGGGCCCAATGCCGTTGCACTGGATGTTGGCCTCGCCAAATTCGGAGCAGATGTTCTTGGTGAGCATCTTGAGTCCGCCCTTGGCGGCGGCATAGCCGGCGATGGTCTCGCGGCCCAGCTCGCTCATCATCGAGCAGATGTTGATGATCTTGCCGTGACCCTTGGCGATCATGCCGGGCAGGCAGGCTTTGGACACGATAAATGGTGCGTTGAGGTCGATATCGACGACGCGGCGGAAGTCCTCGGCGCTCATGTCGAGCATGGGGGTGCGCTGGATGACGCCGGCGTTGTTGACCAGGATGTCGGGCGTGGTGCCAAAGTCGGCCTCGATCTTGGCGATGAGCTCGGCGACGACGGCCTCGTCGGTGACATCGGCAACATAGCCGTGAGCGTCAAAGCCCAGCTCGCGGTAGTGCTTCTCGGCCTCGGCGACCTTGTCGGCGTGACGTGCGTTAAAGGCGATCTTGGCGCCGGCCTCTCCGAGCGCCTCGGCGATAGCCATGCCGATGCCATAGGTGGCGCCGGTTACGAGCGCGACCTTGCCATCCAGACGGAAGCTGTCCATAAGATCAGACATAGCGATCCTTTCAAAAGAAACGTTCATCTATATAAGTCTTGCTTTTCATACAAGGTCAGTATAGGTGAAGCGGCGTAATAGCCACCCCTTATTCCCTAAAATCAGGTGAACGTTCACTTTTAAAAGGCGAACGGTAGTCTCGCCCTTGCCGTGCGGACGTCTATTTGCTCTGTTCCTGCGCTCCCTCTGCGATCATGTTGCGGTTGTACACCAGATGCAGGTACATCGCGTCGTGCGCTGCGGTGGGGTTGCGCGCGGCGATGGCGTCGGCCACACCACGGTGGGTGCGGATGGTCTCCTCAACCAGCTTTTTGCCGGTAACGTCGATAAAGAGGGGGACGGATGCCTTGAGCACGCCCATCAGGCGGGGAACGACGAGGTTTCCGGAGCTCTCGGCAATGGCATTGTGGAACGCGGTGTCGGCGGCGGAGTAATCCTCACCGGCCTCGGCCAGGCGCTCGGATTCGTCGCAGAGCTCTTTGATACAGACGACCTGGTCGTTG
>DBEZQF010000251.1:0-3065 GCA_048254795.1 Collinsella sp.
TCAGATGTCACATAGATCGCCATGGTACGCCTCTCCTTGCATTGCGGCCGAAGCCCGGTGCCGCAACTAAAACTTCAAGTTGAACTTAAACGTTACCCATTGTACTCCGTTGCAATAAAGCTGGAAAGGGTTTCCGAGCAGAGGCAAAGACGGCAGCCGTCTATGACGATATCGCGCACGCCCGCAATCCAACCCCATAAACCCACCATCTTTGGGTACAAATAACCGCAGGCAACCGACCGTGCCACGCCAACCACCCAGGAGCGGACACCATCTATGAACCAGATCCTTCTCTTTATCGGCCTCGTCATCATTTTGTGCCTGACCATCAAACCCGTCGGCAAAAAACTCCCCTTCCCCACCCTGCTCATCTTTATCGCGCTCGGCATGCTGTTGGGCGTCAACGGCCCGACGCATATCGACTTTAGCGACTACGCACTCACCGAAACCGTCTGCAGCACGGCGCTGCTGTTCATCATGTTCTACGGCGGCTTTAACACCAATATCGACCGCGCCAAGCCCGTCGCTGCGCCGGCGGTGCTGCTGAGCACGCTCGGCGTCGTCATCACTGCCGGCATCACCGGCGTGTTCGCCCACTTCGCGCTGGGGTTCGACTGGATCGGCGGCCTGCTGCTGGGATCGGTCGTGGCATCCACCGACGCGGCGAGCGTCTTTAGCGTACTGCGTGAGCACAGCCTGTCGCTGAGAGGTGGCACCGACTCGCTGCTCGAGGTCGAATCGGGCTCCAACGACCCCGTCGCCTACATGCTCACCGCTGTGCTCGCTACACTCGCGGCCGGCGGCGACATCAACATTCCCGCACTGCTGGCCAAGCAGATTATCCTGGACGTGGGCCTGGGCCTTGCCATCGGCTGGGCGGCGGGCCGCCTGATTGAACGCGCGCACGCAACGGCCGAGGACGCGCAGACCATCTTTTTGTTCGCCGTGGCCATCGTCGCCTACGCGCTGCCGAGCCACCTGGGCGGCAACGGCTTTTTGGCTGTATACCTGGCCGGCATTGTGCTGGGTGCCAGCGACATCACCGGCAAAGTCGAGATGGCGCACTTCTTTGACACCCTCACCGAGATGGCAGAGATGACCATCTTCTTTTTGCTGGGCCTGCTCGTTACACCCGCACGCCTGCCGCAAATGCTGCTGCCGGGCCTGGCGCTCATGGCGTTCATGCTCTTCGTGAGCCGCCCCATCGCCGTCGGCGTGCTCCTGGCGCCCTTTAAGACGAACCCCCGCCAGGTCGCGCTCGTAAGCTGGGCGGGCCTGCGCGGAGCAGCTTCGGTCGTCTTTAGTCTCTTTGCCGTGGTGGCCGGCGTTCCCGGCGGACACGACCTGTTTGACCTGGTGTTTGCGATTGCCGTGTCGAGCATTGTGGTGCAGGGCTCGCTGCTGCCGGCGGTGGCGAAGAAGCTCGATATGATCGATGCGACCGGCGACGTGCGCCGCACCTTTAACGACTACCGCGACGAGGACGGCATGTCGTTTGTAAAGCTCAAGGTGGGCGCTGGACATCCGTTTGCCGGACGCTCGCTCGCGGACATTGGCAGCGCCACAGACATGCTCGTGGTCCTGGTGCTGCGCGACGGGGCGCACCCGGTGCTGCCCAACGGCGATACCGTCATCGAGGAAGGTGACCTGCTGGTGATGGCCGCGCCGACGTTTGAAGAGCGTGCCGAGGTTACGCTGCGCGAGGTCACCGTAACCCCCCACGGTCGCCTGGCCGGCCAGCGTCTTCGCGATGTGCCGCAAGGCAAGCATCCCTTTATCGTCGTGATGCTCAAACGCGACGGCCAGACGATCATCCCCGACGGCAACACCCTCATATACGCCGGCGACGAAGCCGTCATCGCCACACTGGCGTCGTAGTGACCAGGAAGTGGCTAATTTGCGACGAAGAGATCAAGCGCCTAGAGAACCTCATGCCTTCGCTCGCAGATTTGGATTTGCTTGAGGAGTAAAGCACCCCTCCCCCATGTAACCATCCTGTAAATCATAGCGGCGCAGTCGAGTTTTACCGTGATACGGTCGCGCCTGGCGCTCCACTGTGCTAAAGTATCCCGAACGTCCAAACGACTACGAGGGGGAACTAGAAGATGGCACGTGTGCACAACTTCTCAGCTGGCCCGGCCGCGCTGTCTACAAGCGTGCTCGCCGAGATCGCCGACGAGATGATGGACTACCGCGGTTGCGGCATGTCCGTGCTCGAGATGAGCCATCGATCTAGCATGTACCAGCAGATCATCGACGACGCCGAGGCAACCCTGCGTCGCCTGCTGAGCATCCCCGACAACTACCGCGTCCTGTTTTTGCAGGGCGGCGCCACGCTGCAGTTTGCGGGCATCCCCATGAACCTCATGTGCCGCGGGCGCGCCGGCTACATCGTGACCGGCAACTTTGCCAACAAGGCACACAAAGAAGCCGCCAAGTACGGCGAGGCCGTGTTGCTCGCGAGTTCCGAGGACACCAACTTCGACCGCATTCCCAACATGGCCGACATCAACGCGTGCATTGCCGACGAGGCCGCGGGCGACGGGCTCGACTACGTCTACATCTGCCAGAACAACACCATCTTTGGCACCATGTACCACGAGCTGCCCGCTTGCGGCGACGTGCCGCTGGTCGCCGATGTCTCGAGCTGTTTTCTGTCGCAGCCGCTCGACGTCGAGCGCTACGGCCTCATCTACGCCGGCGCGCAGAAAAACGCCGGCGCCGCGGGTGTGACCGTGGTCATCGTGCGCGACGACCTCATCGCAGATGGCCCCGCCTTTGCGCAGACGCCGCAGTACATGGACCTCAAGACCCAGGCCGCCAAGGGCTCCATGCTCAACACGCCCAACACCTTTGGCATCTACGTGTGCGGCAAGGTGTTCCATTGGGTCGAGGAGACCGGCGGACTTGCCGCCATGGCCGAGCGCAACTGGGCCAAGGCCAACCTGCTCTACGACCTGCTCGAGCACAGCGAGCTGTTCCATGGCACCACGCAGGCCGACAGCCGCTCCATCGCCAATGTCACCTTCCGCACCGGCGACGCCGAACTCGACGCGGCCTTTGTC
>DBEZQF010000252.1:0-5344 GCA_048254795.1 Collinsella sp.
GGTCGCCGAACTTGTTCATGAGGTACTCGAGCTGCATGAGCTCGTCCCAGGTGCCGCCGACGCCCATCAGGAACACGGCGTCGTAGCCCTCGTCGGCGACCTTGTCGGCGAGCTCAATCATCTTCTTGCCGGTCTCGTAGAGCGCCTTGCCGTCCTCGAGATAGCCCTCCTGGTCGAAATGCATGATCTCGATCTTCTCGGTTTCCTTCATTTGTCTCTCCTTTCTGGGGTTGTTTCCACATCCCCCATGCCAACGGGCATCAAAACCCGCTTACATTCCGTAACACTCAGCCGCTTTGGCCTTAAGCGCATTGACTGACTCTTCGTAGCCCTCTGCCTTGACCTCCATTTGCTTGGAGACGGCATCGAGATACGGGTGAACGTCCCATGACTTCAGACGCTCGGCGATTATTGCCGCAATCGTCTGGAAGAACACGAGATTGGGAATTGCACTGAGCAGCGGAGCCACCTGAGGCACCACAACCTCGTGAGCCCCGCCCTTGGGATGGGCCGTGAGCAGCACCGTTTTTGCCGTAACGTTCGATAGCGCATCGGCGATATTCGCAAGACGCTCCGACCCCTGCGGATCGTCGACAATAAACACCAGATAGCCCGGAACAATCTGCATCTCGGGACCGTGGACGAACTCCTCGCCTTCGTGATGCATGGCAGGAATCTTGATGGTCTCGCTCAGCTTGAGCGCTGCCTCCTCGGCAACACCATAGTTGGGGCCGTTGCCGACGACCATAGCGGGCGTGTGCTCAGAAAGCTCGAGCATGTGGTCTTGGACATATGCCTCGGCGGTCTTGCACATCACGGCATTGGCCTGGATAGCCTCGCGCAGGTCGTCAAGACGCTGGGCAACGCCCTTGGCGTCAATCGTTCCGCGCGCCTGACCGCCGTAAATACCAAAGAGCACCAGGTACTCAACGAGAACCTCGACGCCCAGAGTCACAAAGTCCACCGACTCGACGCCCACACCGTAGTCAAGAACGATGTCAGCGTGTTCCTTGATGGGTGCCTCGACGTTTGCCGTGAGCGCAACTGCAGCCATATCGTGTGCGCGCATGTAATCGAGCGCCGCAATCGTATTGGTTGAATAGCCGCTCTGCGAGACGGCAATGTTAAGCGCATGCTGTGGATAGGTGTGTTCAAAATCGACGAAGGCCTCGGGCGTCACAACGGACACCTGCATCTGCAGCGCATCTTGCAGGTAATCGCGGGCGCAATCCGCAGCATGGCGCGACGAACCCGAAGCAACGATGCGCAGCGCGTCAAAAGAACCGGACTGGAAAATATCAACGAGCTGCGCTACCAGCTCAGACGAACGCTCGAGGTTCTCTCCCATACGCACATGGGCAAGCTGAACGTAATCGAGCATCTTCATCGTCTCACCTCGTAATAAATCATTAGTATTTGATACCAATCACAGTTACAGGTTACAGCTTTTTGATACCTCTTTGTCGATTAATTTATCCCCTTCGTCGAACGGTCGATTTTGAGGCATGAAAGGTTGTATATACAGCTGACCCAACGATCAAAACTGGTTAGTTTCCCAGCCGTTATTCACAAAATACCAGCTAGTACGTATAGGTGTAGCCGCCCGTATCGCCACGATTGAAGGACTTTACATACTCGATAGGCTGACCGCTCGCGTCATAGCTCACGCATTCCAAAAGCAAAACAAGATCGCCCTGTTCCAGTCCAAGGAGGCCGGCATCTCGTGCGCCCAGCGCTTCGATATCGAGCTTTTCCTGTGCCATGACTGGCTTTCGGCCCAGCATCTCATAGGTCTCGTACAAACTGAAGACCGACACGTCAATATCTTCGATGGTTGGGAACAGCAGGCAGGGAATCAGCGCCGTCTCAATCGATACGGGGCTACCGTTTATGCAGTTCAGGCGTCGAACGGAATAGAGCAGGTCGTCCTCGGCGATGCCAAACAGGTCGGCGTAATATGGCCCCGCATAACGCTTGGAACGCGCGAGAATACGGACGGACGGCTCGCCGCCCGAAGCACGGACCGATTCACGGAAACCGACCGTGCGTTCAAAAAAAGCAGGTACTTTCTGCGCCACAAAGGCACCTTTTCCCCGAACACGGCGAATCTGCCCGCGCCGAACCAGCTCATCGACAGCGCTTCGGATGGTCAAGCGTGTCGTACCAAATTCCTCGGCAAGGTCTTTTTCGGACGGAATCATGGAACCCGTGGGATATATACTGCGCTCGATACGTTCCTCGATGCGGCGTCGAATGCGCATATAAACCGGGGTGGCATCTACTGTTTCAGCCATTGTTCACCTGCCACGCTCCTCATGCCGTTCTCTTCGCCGTTATCGGCAAAGCGGAACTTTGTGGGCAAAATCACCGATTTGCAATGCTCCACAAAACGCATGTCCTTATCAAATTCGATCGAGCTCTCATAGAACACCGGCGTTCCCTCTTCTTGCTGGAGCAGCTCGGCCTCTTCGGCGTTCAAACGCGAGATGGAGATATGCTCACGTCCATGCTCAACACGCACGCCACCTTCTTTGAGCAAGACATCGTAAAGGCTCTCGCACTCAAAATCGTGCTCGATAAGCGATGGGCACAGGGACAGGTTAACGTGAGCCGTCTCGATTGACGTCGGCTCGCCCTCAATAAGTCGAACGCGCTGCATGCGGAGCAAGGGAGCGCCTACAGCCACCCCAAGCTTGTCGGCAAGCGCCTCATCCGCCTCGATGGTCCCGGTGGAAACCAGACGAGAAGAGGGGTGCAGGCCGGCAGTCCGCACAGCATCGGAAAAGTTATACGTTTCCTGGAAGATATTCAGCGGCTTGGGAGGACACACATACGTGCCCGATCCGCGACGGCTCTCGAGCGTTCCACACGAGATAAGCCGCGTGATACCGGCACGCAACGCCGTACGCGAAACGCCAATCTCTTCGCACAGCACGCGCTCGGCCGGCAGGCGATCGCCGCCGGCAAGCTGATGGTGCTGGATATACCAAAGAATTCCCTCAACAGCACGATCTTTGGGGGGAATTGCATAAGATTCGCCTGCCATTGCACAGACTCCTCATTCAGACACGTATGCCGCCAAAATTAGGTCAGCCCTCCCATGGCATCAAATTCGGCCTTGATCTTCTCGGCGACATTCCGATACGACTTATATAGACTTGAATCGCGTTTGACCTCGTCGGTCATAACGGGAATCTCTAATTTGGAAACCTCGTCTTTTCCCGTCTGAACCGCCACAACAACGCCCATACCAAGACACATATTACGCTTGGCAGCGTTTATTTTCGCCGCCTTGGCAGGATTTGCCAGGATACGCTGGGCAAATTCCTGTTTAGAGACCGCTTCTTCGGCCTCCGGATCGCCCGCCTCGGCTACTTCGCACTGCAACACGTCCGCATAGTCAAAAATCTTCGGCTCGCCACCGCGTTGATGCACAGCCCACTTGCGGCGCGTGGCATCCTGGTAGATAGCCGGCAAAAATGTAAACCGCGGCGGGTCCAAAATCGTATCCGTGATGGTAAACACATCGGGATCAAAGGCATCCTGCGGGTTTTTCTTCTTGAACAGCCCCATATCAGCCTCCCGTACTAGCATTAAACAACTCAAGCTGAATATAGCACCAATTTCAAGCCACTGCTTTATCGCATCGGCGCGCGGCGTCTATGGCTCGCCCAGCGGAAGAGTTCACGGACGAGGGCCGGAGTGCCTGCCTTGTTTTGAGAAGTGGGCTCCGCGAACTTCTCAAAACAAGGCAGGCACCCCGGCCCCGCCGGCAAATAGCAGACACTCCGCATGCAATCTATGCAAACAAACAAGTACGTTTAGCTACATTCGGTAAGTTCGAGCACGCTGCCCTTAACGATAAGCGCCGGCTCCAGGACGACCTCTTCGGCACGCCTGCCGCCCCTACCGGCAAGACGCTTGGACATGCAGCCAAAAGCATGCTCCGCAAGGACACCAGGATCCTGCTCAATCGCGGTCAGCGCCGGCTCAAAGAGAACGTCGGCCGCCGAGTTGTCATAGCTCACCACCGAGATATCGCCCGGGATGCTCTTCCCCATCTCGTGCAAGCGCTTGAGCAGACCGAGGGCGATGTTATCCGAACTTGCGAACACAGCGGTGGCATCAGTTGCGAGCACCGCCTCCGAGGCCTCGTAGGCACTCGGGATGTAGTACTCGCTCTCAAACTCCAAACGTGCGTCGATAGGCAGGCCAACCTCGCGCAGCGCGCGCTCATAGCCGGCAAGTCGCTTACGCCCCGTATTGGAACGGCGCGCGTTAACCAAGCAGGCAATGCGACGGTGGCCCTGCTCGATCAGATAGCGAGTGGCCATGTAGCCACCCATCTCGTGGTCGAACATCACCTTGTCGCACTCGAGCCCCTCAATGGCACGGTCGACCATCACGGCAGGGATAGGCAGATGGCTGACTTCTTCGCGCAGGGCGCGGTCGTCGGAGAACTCGTCGCCCACAACCAGGAAGACGCCATCAACGCCGCGCGTTACCAGCTGACGCAGCAGCTCCAGATCGTCGTCGGCACTTCCACCCGAGCTGGTAATGAAGAGCGCATAGCCGTCCTCGCGGCAGCGCTTTTCCAGGCTACCGGCGAGCGAGGCAAAAAAGCGGCTCTCGATGTTAGGGACGATAAGGCCCAGCGTGCGCGACTCGCGCATGACCAGACTACGCGCAATCTGATTAGGAACATAGTGGTTGCGCGCCGCGACCTCCTTGATGAGCTTGCGGTTTTCTTCCGAGATGCGACAGGGCCGATTATTGAGAACAAGCGAGACCGACGAGGGGGAAAGCCCCACCTCCTGGGCAATCTGCTTGAGGGTGACTTTGTTGGCCATCTCGCTCCTTCCAGGTTTACGCGCAATCTCTTGAAAGTATAGCGACCACCCCTCTACCTCGGTGATAAACACTTTACCAATCCGGTAGACGGCTGTTTTATCGCCGCCAGCGCACCAAATCCGTCCGGGTGGGGTATATTGCAATCGATTGATGACAACGACCACCAAAAGGCGGATATTCGTATGCACGAGAACGACTTTTTTAACGAGGACCTGCTGTGCGCGCTTGCTGGCGTTGCCGGCGAGGACAACGTGCTGATGAGCGAGCCCATGCGCGAGCACACCACGTTTAAGATCGGCGGCCCGGCCGACGTCTTTGTCACGCCCGATACCGAGCAGGGCCTCGTCGCCACGCTCGATACCTGCTATCGCTGCGATCTGCCCCTCACCATCGTGGGCAACGGCTCCGACCTACTCGTCGGCGACAAGGGCATCCGCGGCGTCGTCGTAGCGCTGGGCGAAGGTCTCTCCAACATCACCGTCAACGGCACGCA
>DBEZQF010000253.1:0-2102 GCA_048254795.1 Collinsella sp.
CTCGCCTTTAGGCGTGGAGGCTGCCGTTACATACCCGTTGACATCCATATCGCGGTTGAGCGAGCGAATCTCGCACCCCTCAAAGTAGGCACGCGCGCCGCCAAAGATAAAGTCGACATCGCCCTCGATCCGGCAACGTCGGAAATATTGGCGCCCCACCCGGCGCGGCGCATACTGTTTGGGTCCTATGAACCCGCCCGGTTTGACCTCATGCGGCGGCAGCGGACCCAAAAACAGTGTGTCCTGGTGCCCCTTAATGCAGCAGGCATCGACAACCAGACGGTCGCCATCGGCATACAGGGCAATCGCCTGACCGACCTCGCGCCCATCGCCGGCATCATTTACGATCGTTAGGTTCTCGAGCCGCACGTCGTCGGCATCGACCAAAACGGTATAGGTCCTAAAAGTGCCGAGCATTCCGTCGATGCCCGATCCGTCCCCCGAGGGCATCTTGGCGCCCAAGCCGCCCACGATACGCACGCTATCGGCCGTCTCTCCCTCAATCGTCACATGCGAGCGATGAATCTCGACCCGCTCGCGATACTCGCCCGGATCGACGCGAATCATCACCGGTTGCTCGGCATCCGGATAGAGCTGATCGGCTGCCGCCAAGGCATCGGAAATCGTTGGATACACTCCTGCCGCAGCCCTCGAAACGCGCAGCGTATAGATACTTTCGCTCATCGTCCATCACGCTCCCAGGAAGCGAACTGCTCAGGCCAGCCCTGAACTTGTGGCTGAATATGCTCGGCGCAGCCCTTAAATGCCGTTAGGGCCGTGGCGAGCGATGCCCCATGCTTTCCATGCGGAAAGACATGTAGGCTAAAGCCAATCCCGTGGTCGGCAAGAGCCTGCGCAAGAAGGAGGCTATTTTGAACTGGTACCGATGCATCCTCGGCGGTATGCCACAAGAACGTACGGGGGAAGCCCTCGCCCACCATATTCTCGATCGACAACTTTTGAGCCAAAGCGCCATCGGCACCCGTTAGGTGTTCGAATGAACCACGATGAGCATAGGCCCCCGAGCTTACGACCGGATAGCCCAAGCAAAGTGTGTCAGGCCGAATCGACTCAGGCGATGCCGCAATCGACTCTGCAAGCCAGGGTTGGTCCCAAAGCGCCCCGAGCAAGCCAACTAGATGCCCACCGGCCGAAAAACCCATGACCGTAATCCGATCAGGATCGACACAGTACTCTGCCGCATGGCTTCGGACGGTATCGACCGCCCGCGCGAGTTCTTGCAATGCCAGCGGATAGACAGCCGGAGCAACCGAATAGTTCAGTACAAACGCTTGGTAGCCCATCGCCAACAAACGGAGCGCTACCGGCTCGCCTTCGCGCGGCGAAACGTGATCGTAGCCGCCTCCTGGCACGACCACAACTGCAGGCAGCGGTTTTAAAGCATAAGCATCTTCGGTCGGGGCAAAAACATAAGACGTAATCGTGGCAGACGAGCCATCGACCCCGACAGGAATCGTTTTATTGAGCATGTATTCCCTTTCACCATGATGCGTAGCGCAGCGCACACGGCCGTATCGCACAAGGGCTGCATTGCCGATTTATCCGACAATGCAGCCCTGGTCATCAACCCGAGTTAGGAACGGACAACCTTGTCGACGTTCTGGAGCTGCAGCTCCTCGCCGTCCTGGCCCTCGATCACCACATTTTGCAGGTCGAGCACCTTGACGTTTTGCGCAATGATGCCCTGACGCACCATGGGCTCAACGCCGCAGGCCATGGCCGGAACAAAGGGCTCAGCATCGTCGGCAAAGGTCACGTGGACATCCTGGAACGTCAGGCGCGTTACTTTGCTCTCGGGCAGGCCCGTGATGTAGGCAGCGGCCGCGTGGCAGTTAGTGGCCTCGATATCGCAAAACCTCGTGGCACCAAAGCCGGGCGTGCGGTCGTCGACGGGCAGTGCCTCGCGAGACTGCACGTAGTCGGTCTTGCCGTCCTTGTCGCAGAAGTAGAAGGAGTTGACCACGAAGGGCGTGAGCACCTCGTCCATGCGAATGTGCTCAAAGGTAATGCCCTCGTTGACGGCATCCTTGCCGCGCCCGCGGCGGGTCTTGACGCGCAGGCCGCGGTCGGTGCGCTCAAAG
>DBEZQF010000254.1:0-2620 GCA_048254795.1 Collinsella sp.
TATCGAGACGACCTCGTCGATGGTGTGGGCGGTGGAGTCGACGTGCACGGCGTCCTCGGCGGGCACGAGCGGGGCGACCTCGCGGCTGCTGTCAAGCTTGTCGCGCTGCTTAAGGGCGTCGAGGGTCTCGTCGACCTCGGCTTCGAGCTGCTCGGACGTGAGCGGCTGAGCATCGTTTTGGTGACGCTGCAGCACGCGGCGGCGGGCGCGCTCGCGCGGGTCGGCGGTCAGGAAGACCTTGACCTGCGCGTTAGGGAACACGACGGTTCCAATGTCGCGACCCTCGGCGACGATATCGCGGTCCTCGGCGGCGCGGCGCTGGTGGATGAGCATGGCGGCGCGCACGCCCGGGTAGGCCGAGACCTTGGACACGTTGGCGTCGACCTGCGGGGTGCGAATGGCAGCCGAGGCGTCCTGGCCGTCAATGGTCAGGCGCGTGTCCTCGCCGGTGCCGTTGGTAAAGCGGATCTCGATCTGCTCGGCGAGGGCGTCGATGGCCGCCTCGTCGTCCAGGTCGATGCCGCGGTCGAGCGCGGCGAAGGTGACGGCGCGGTACATAGCGCCCGTGTCGAGCTTGTTAAAGCCCAGCTGGCGGGCGATCTCCTTGGCGATGGTGGACTTGCCGGATCCGGCGGGGCCGTCGATGGCGACGATCATGCAATGCTTCCTTTCGATGATTGACGTGCTGGTATGGTTCGCGGGCGTTGGGGCGCGGCGGGTTGCCTAGCCCGTGTATCGCTCGCGGTAGGTGTTGCGCTTGGGTGCGGAGCCGTGGCTGCCGTGGTGACGCGTGCGGCTGGCGGGCGTGTCTTGGGGCTTGTCGCCGTTGCGCTTTGCGCTCGCCTGTTTGGGCGGGATGCCACCGCTTTTGAGGATCTGCACCTCGCGGTCGGTGAGCTCGCGCCACGAGCCCTTGGCCACGTCCTTGAGCTCCAGGCCGGCAAAGTTGCAGCGGTGCAGACGGATCACCGGATGATGAATCTTGCTCAGCATGCGCTTGACCTGATTCTTGCGTCCCTCGCGGATGATGACCTCGACGGCAGTGGTGCCGGGCTTGACGCCTTGCGGCGCCACTGCCTCGGCCTCGCGCGCGTTAATGACACGGCAGATTGCCGGCTGGCACAGGCCGTCGTCGAGCTCGATGCCACGGCGGAGCGGTTCTAGATCGCGGTCGGTCAGTCGCCCGTCCACGAGCGCCTGGTAGGTCTTGTAGACGTGTTTGCTGGGGTGCAGCAGGTCCTGCGATAGGTCGCCGTCGGTGGTAAAGAGCAAAAGGCCCGTGGTGTCGCGGTCCAGGCGACCCACCGGGAAAAGTCCCGGAAAGCGGTCGCGGGGGACCAGGTCGGCCACACAAGGGCGCTCCTGCGGGTCGCTCATGGTGGTGAGGTAGCCGGTCGGCTTGTAGAGCATCAAGTACACGGCGCCCTGGTTGAGCTTGACGACCATGCCGTCGACCTCGATGTGGTCGCGGTCGACGTCGACCTTGGTGCCCAGCTCGGTCGCGACCTGGCCGTTGACGGTCACGCGACCGGCGGTCATCAGGTCCTCCGAGCCGCGGCGGCTCGCCACGCCCGCGCGCGCCAAAAAGCGCTGCAGGCGCATGGTGTGCGGATAGACGGACTGGGCGTCGGTTGCGGGTACTGCGTTGCCCATGGCACGCGTCTCCCCTACTTCGTTAGTCCTCGTCATGTAAATCCTCCGAGGGGTCGTCGACGACCAGGGTCTCCAAGTCCTCGACTGCCTCAACATCTTCAACATCGGTATCGAGCAGTTCGCGCTCTTCGTCCAGGTCTTCGGCCTGCTCCTCGAGCGTGGACTGAATACTGCGGCCGCTCAGGCGCTCGCGGATAAACTGACGCGACTGCTCGTCGGGGGCAAACTGCTCCAGATCGGGCAGATCACGGGTGGAGCGCAGGCCGAATTTTTCCAAGAAGGCGTTGGTCGTGCCGTAGATGATGGCTTGACCGCGCTGGGGGTCGCGGCCGAGCTCACGCACCAGGCCCTTGTCGACGAGTGACGCAATGACGCCGTCGGAATTGACGCCACGGATGCCCTTGACCACCTCGCGCGTCACAGGCTGGTGGTATGCGATGACGGCCAGGGTTTCGAGCGCCGCTTGCGACAGCTTTTGCGTGTCCCAGCTCAGCACGTAGGCCTCGACCACGTCGTGGTAGGCGGGGTGAGTAAACAGGCGCCAGCCGCCGGCGACCTCGCGCAGCTGAAAGCCGCGGTTGGCCTCCTCATACTCAACCTTGAGCTCGGCGAGCAGCGACGCGCATTCGCCCGGGGCGATATCCAACGCACCTGCCAGCGCGGGTGCGCTCACGGGGTCGCTCGACACCAGCAGCAGCGCCTCGAGGGCGCCTTTGAGGCTGTTTGCCTCCAGCGTGGAAAGGGTTGACATGGTTGCGGCTCCTATTCGGTGAGCTCGGGGCCCTCGCCGGGCACATAGGCCTCGGCGCCCTCGACGCGGTTGATGCGGATGGTTCCAAAGATCTCGTCCTGGCTCAGCGTGAGCGAGCCGCGCTTGGCGAGCTCAAGCATAGCTAGGAAGGTGACGACGAGCTGCTCGGTGGTGGCATCGCCGTCCAGTAGCTCGCGGAAGGTGCAGGTTTGGTGC
>DBEZQF010000255.1:0-1832 GCA_048254795.1 Collinsella sp.
ATGCGAATGGGCATGGATGCTCCTTACGAGTCAGTTGCAGCTATGGTACAACGACCGGCCCCATCCGCGCGAGTGTATCGCCCCGAGACACCGCCAGTGGTCCAAAACAGCCAAAAGTAGAGATTAAGGCATGTCCCAAAAATCTACCGCGCTTTATCCTAGCAAAGTGACAGCAGGACGCTACAATGGTTCGACGCGAAAAACTCGGCCGAAAGGATACATATATGTACCAGACGCGTAAGATCGGTGTGGTCGGCCAGGGCCACGTAGGAGCACATGTCGCCAACAGTCTGCTTATGCAGGGCATTGCCGACGAGCTGTACCTGTGCGATATCAACGAGGCCAAGGTGACGTCCGAGGTCCAGGACCTGCGCGACTCCCTTTCGTTTGTCCCGTATAACACCAAGATCGTCAACTGCTACGACCACTACGAGGAGCTGGCCTGCTGCGACGTCATCGTCAACGCCGCCGGCAAGGTCGCGCTGGCCGCCGGCAACCGCGACGGCGAGCTGTTCTTTACCACCGACGCCGCCCGCACCTTTGCCAAGCGCATCGTCGACGCCGGCTTCGACGGCATCTTCGTAAGCATCTCCAACCCGTGCGACGTCGTGTGCACCGAGCTGTGGCATCTGACCGGCTACGATCCCAAGAAGATCATCGGCTCGGGCTGCGGCCTGGACTCCGCCCGTCTGCGCACCGAGATCTCCAAGAAGGTCGGCGTGAGCCCCAAGTCCATCGACGCCTACATGATCGGCGAGCACGGCTTTAGCCAGCTGGCTGCCTTTAAGGCCGCGACCATCGCCGGCAAGAGCCTAAACGAGCTTCAAGCCGAAAACCCCGACAAGTACGCCTTCGACCACATGGAGATCGAGGAGCTCGCGCGCAAGGGCGGCTATGTGACCTACCAGGGCAAGCAGTGCACCGAGTACGCCGTCGCCAACTCCGCCGCGCGCGTCTGCGCCGCCGTGCTGCACAACGAGCACGCCGTGCTTTCGGCCTCCACGCTCATGACCGGCCAGTATGGCGAGGAGGGTATCTTTACCTCCCTGCCGTGCGTGATCGGCGCCGAGGGCGTCGAGGAGGTCTACACACTGGACCTGTCCGAGCACGAGCTCGAGGGCTTCCACAAGAGCTGCCAGCACATCCGCGACAACATTGCCCAGCTCGACTGGTGGGACGCCGAGGCCTACAACGCAAAGTAGGCCGCTGACTGCCGCAACCTTGCGAATCTAAGCGCGATACCAAGCGGGCCGCCTTTTTGACTCACGCAGTGCCCTTGCGAATCGAAGGTGAATACTTTTCCGCGAAGTGAACGAGCAAAATCGAGCCCCCGAAGCATCGACACTTTTCACACTCCATTTCCTGCGGTTTCGCCAAGTTTTTCCTGCAGTTTTGGCGTCAAAAAGTGTGGATGCTTCGGGGGTCCAAAATAGGTCGTTCACTTCGCGGAAAAGTATTCACCTTCGTTTTCGCGCAGACACGAATCCGGCCGCCACAACGCAAAACGGGGCCTGCGCGCAGCGCAGACCCCGTCGTGAGAGGCTATTCCCGGTATATTAGTACTGCTCGATGCCCATGTAGCGACGAACCTCGGGGCTGTGGTCGAAGACCTTGCCGCGGGCGGCGCGCAGCTCGCAGCTCATGTTGTAGAAGAAGATCGGCTCCAGGTACGAACGCACGCTGGCAGGTACCTCGCCCACGCCGTACTCGAGCGCGTCGAGCACCATGATCGTGTCGGTGTGCGTGTTGAGGAACGCAAGAGCGCGCTCCTCCATGGGGCGGCACTCGCCCGCGCCAAGCTGCACAAAGTAGAACACGCCGGGCTCGGTGGC
>DBEZQF010000256.1:0-1995 GCA_048254795.1 Collinsella sp.
CAAGATCGCCAAGCTCGAGGTCGTTCGTCATGGTCGCGTCCGTCGCGCCAAACTGTACTACCTCCGCGACAAGGTGGGCAAGGCTGCTCGCATCCCCGAGAAGCGCTAAGAAGATCGCAGCGTCTGTCCACTCGTTTGGACACAAGGGTCACCTTCGGGTGGCCCTTCTTTTTATCTGATTTGCATGCAAGGAGGGCCTGGTATGGCCAATATGACGAGCTCGGTTTCGGCATCGCAGGTTGCCGGAGAGCTGGCGAGCGCAACGTTTGAGGAGATCCCCGCCCTCGTGGAGCATTATCGCGAGGACCCGCGCCAGCAGGTGATCAAGGCTTGTGAACGCGCCCTCAAACGCCATTCCAAAGAGGTTGCCGAGCGCGAGCGCGTCAATGGCATGTACGAGCTTATGCATGAGCTTGGCGGCGATGGGGTGGTCGTTGGTGTCGACGAGGTTGGTCGCGGATCGGTGGCCGGTCCTTTGACGGTATGCGCCGTCTGTCTTCCTATGGAGCCGCGCGTCTGGGGCATCAACGATTCCAAAAAGCTCACGCCGGCGCGCCGCGAGTTGCTCTCAGTGAAGATTGCCGAGGTGGCGACGGCGATCGGTTTTTGCCATATCGCGCCTAAGGATATCGATGAGATGGGCATGGCCCGTGCTATCCGTACCGCCGTTGCGGGCGCCGTGGCCGATACGGGGCTCGAGCCCGATTGCGTGCTTATGGATGGCAACCCCTTGGGCGCCGTTCCTAACGAGCGCGATGTGGTGAAGGGCGATGCCAAGATCGCCTGCATCGCCGCGGCGTCCATCATGGCCAAGGTCACGCGTGACGAGATGATGGTCGAGTACGACGCCGAGTATCCCGAGTACCATCTGGCCGAGTCGAAGGGCTATGCGAGCCCCGAGCACATCGAGGCCATTCGCAAACATGGACTTTGTCCGCTGCACCGCGTGAGCTTTTGCGGAAACTTTCTGCAGACTGAGCGCCTTTTCTAGGCCAATTGTGGAGACATGGACCTCTGGGGTTTTATAAACCTGCTGGTAGCGGGCCGTATGCAACACCATTGTTGCGTACGGCCCGTTTTTTGACGGCATTTGGTCAGCTTTTGGTTTGCTTCCGGTACTTACCCGCATGAAAGGTGCCCTCATCATCGGGGCAATGCAGTGTGCGGGAAAGGAGACCCCATGAGTGCCGCAAGCAAAAAGAGCAAGACGCAGCAGCTCAAGGAGCGTTGGGAAAACGGCGAGCTCGACTCCGGGGCGATGACGCCCGAGTTTATCAAGGGACTCAGTCCCCGCGAGCTAGGCATGCTGGGCGAGCTGATCACCATCGACTACTTTAACGAGCGCGGCTACACCTTGCTGGAGCAGGGCTATCGTTGCACCGAGGGCGAGGCCGACCTGGTGCTGCTCGATGAGCTCGACGATGTCGTTGTGATGGCCGAGGTCAAGACGAGACGCGTCGCCCTGGATTGCACCACGCGGGTCTTTCCCGAGGAGGCCGTGGATGCCCAAAAGCAACGCCGCTACCGCCGCATCGCAAGCTGCTATCTCATGGAGCATTATCCGCTCAAGGCGATTCGCTTCGATGCCGTGGGCGTCACCATTCGCGGCGGGCATATCGCCGAGATCGAGCACCAGTACAACGCGTTCGATTGGCAGGTGTCGTGATGGCGTTCGAGACGTTTGCCGTTCACGCGGCCTGCATCCGCGGCGTCGAGGCGATTCACGTCACGGTCGAGGTCTCGCTTGCCGGTGGCATCCCGGGCATCCAGATGCTCGGCATCCCGAGTATGGAGGTGATGGAGTCACGTGGTCGTATTCGTTGTGCGATGCGCTCCGCCGGGTTCGAGATCCCACGCTCGGGCATTACCGTTAACCTGGCACCCGGCGATATCCGCAAGACCGGTAGCGGCTTTGACCTGCCCATCGCCATCGCGGTTCTAGCGGCCGATGAGCAGATTCCCCGTGACAACCTCGATCGCTGCCTTATCGCAGGT
>DBEZQF010000257.1:0-1638 GCA_048254795.1 Collinsella sp.
GCCTTGATCTGCTCGGCAGCACGCTTCAGGATGGGCTCGGGGTTCATGGTGTTCATGGCCTCGCGGATGACCGGGGAGATGCAGTGGATACGTTCGCCGATGGTGACGAACTTCGGGGACTCCGGATCACGCTGCTTGTAGCTCACACCCATGTCGACGACCTCGATGGCCGGGATGGACGCAGCGATCTTCTCGAAATCGAGCGGCGCGTTGGCGTCGGCAGCTTCCTTCTTCTCCGCGGCGGGAGCCTTGGAGGCAGCGGCAGCCTCGGCGGCCTTGATGTGTTCGCCGTCGCGCAGGTACTTGACCAGCTCGACCGCCTCACGGGTGCCGACGACGACGTTCCACTCAGGCAGCTTGTCCTGAATTTCGCCCTTCATGACCGCGACCTTGCCCGGAATGATGAGGGTGCGGTTGTTGATCTTGGAGGCGATAGCGAATTCGTCAAAGAACTTCTTGACGGACGTGGAGGAGAACTTGCCTGCAGCCCATGCTGTCAGAACGGACATACCGGATGCGTCGGTGATGAGCAGGTTCACGGGAATCTTGGAGCGCTCGAGTTCGCCGGAGACCAGAAAGTAGGTCAGCGCGAAGTCGACCGTCAGCGCGCAGGGATCGTCGGGACCGGCGCCGTTGATGGGGTAGATGCCGGGGGCGACCTTCATCGGCTTCTGCGGGTCGGTGAAGATGTTCTGGCGCAGGCCGTAGAGCGGCAGCGCCTCCGCGTAGCCGACCTTGTCCATGACGATGATGGAGCCGTACTTGACGACGAACATGGCGGCCAGAGCCGTCTCAAGATGCTCGTCATGGTTGCACAGAACGCCCAGATTGACAATGGAGGGATAGCCGAACGTGCGGTCGCCGTCCTTGATGGCGGTGCGGCGGACGAGCACAGCGTTTGCGAACGTCTCCTTGATGGTGGGAGCGGTCACGTCGAGAATGAGGTTCTTGTTGCCGGCCTTTTCGAGTGCGGCAACGGTATCGTGCAGCTCGGACAGATCCGTGCCGCTGACGCCCAGAACGATGCCCGCCGCCTTGGCGATCTCGTTCATGTCGTTGAAGTTGTCCTTGTTTGCGCCGTTCAGGATGGGCTTGCTGTCCTTGATGGCCTCGACGGCAGCTTTTGCCGTCTCAACGTCCTTGGTGTCGATGATGACGGTGCGGTCGGGCAGAGCGGCTGCCTTTTTGCACAGTTCGACAAACTTCGCGCAGTCGCCTGCGTCGTGAACGAAGACGCACTCGACCATTTCGCGCTCGCCGATACGCTCGTAATCGACCTTCTTGACGAGCGCGATGCGCTCTTCGATGGACGCGTCGTCCATGGAGGTATCCAGCGTCGCCGCGAACAGGTTGCGGTTGACGAGGGTCTTCTCATGACGCATCATAACGGTCTCGCCGCCGAGCTTGTGCGCGCCGACCGTGATGGTCTGCATGGGAGGCGCGGTGGCCTCGGACAGAAGGGCGATCGCCTCTTCGGACATATACGGGCACTTGGTGATGGGAACAGCGCCCTGTGCGACCTTCATGCAGAATGCCATGCAGGTGGGGCTGCCGCATTCCTTACAGTTTTTCTTCGGAGATAATTTGAAAATGTCAAGACCTTTAACTGCCATAGTATGGTTCCCCCTCTCTGCTTAC
>DBEZQF010000258.1:0-1421 GCA_048254795.1 Collinsella sp.
ACTGCTGTCGCTTCAGCTGCCGATTACGGTCTTTGTGCTCATACGGCTCACCAGCTCAGCCCGCGTCATGGGCAAATACGCCAACTCGCGCCCGCTCAACGCGTTGCTCGTAGGGATCGGTGCCATCGTGACGATTCTCGACATCGTGCTGCTAACGGGGGTGTAATTGGGATGGCGTGACTGTCCAGATATAACGTCTCAATCTGTAACACGTGAGACCGTTTTAAACCGTCAGATAAATCAAAAGGGTCCCGGCCGGAATATCCGACCGAGACCCTTGGACAGAGCTATGTGTTGCTGCAAGTCGTGTGTCTGCGAGCTACTCCTCGACGAGCTCAAACTCATCGGGGCCGACGCCGCAGACCGGGCATACGTAGTCCTCGGGCAGCTCGGGCGTGTCGACCTCAACCTCGTAACCGCAAACGGTGCACACAAACTTATACGTCTTCTTCTCCTCAGCCATGATGTTCTCCTCTCGAACGTGACTGCTGGTGTACTTACTTATTAGTATATATTCTCAATAACATAATGCAAGTATTTTTAGAACATTTCTAGCCTTGATACGACGAGGCTTTGGGCGGCGTCTTGCCCTTTAGCACCTTGTGATAGTAGTCGTACGTCAGCGGTGTCTCGTCGCTCAGGCGCTCGGCATCCTCGACCTCGCCGATAAACAGCAGATGCGTGCCCACATCCACAGTGTCGATCAAACGGCAGCTAAACAGGGCCGCCGCGTGCTCGGGCACATAGGGCATGCCCAGAGCCGTCTCGCGGGTCTCGTATTTGGCAAACTTGTCATAATCGCTGCTGGTGCGGAACCCAAAGTTACCGATGTAGAGCATGTCGGTGGTCTGATCGATCACGGTCAGCGCGAACGCCTTGGCCGAGGCGATGACGCCCGAGGTGACATTGTCCTTGTTCACGGCAACCGAAATACGCGGCGGCATGGACGTCACCTGCACCGCAGTGTTGATGACGCAGCCGGCGCGCAACCCGTCTGCCGCAGCGCTCACCACGTACAGACCGCTCGGCATGGTAAAGAACGCAGTTTTGTCCATAACGATCACTCCCCTAGCTCGGGTTGGAACTTCATGAATGTATGTACCCACAAAAAAGGCGACGCCCATAACGGACGCCGCCTTTGAGACATATGTGCCAGAACAGTAAGAAAGATGAGACACCCACAGTTGCGGTGAAATAGGGACTGAATAGCCCCTCAAACAGGCAAAACAGTCCGTATTCCACCGCAACTTATACAGAGTGCCTAGCGGTTGCGCTCTTTAAGGGCGCGGTCGATCTCGCGTTGGACATCACGCTTGGCCATGTCCTCGCGCTTGTCGTAGAGCTTCTTGCCGCGACCCAGACCCAGCAGCAGCTTTACGCGGCCGTCGGTATTAAAGTAGAGCTCCAACGGAACCAGCGCA
>DBEZQF010000259.1:0-9681 GCA_048254795.1 Collinsella sp.
GAGTTTGCGCCCGGTCGAATTTCCTCGAGCGTTACGGGATCGAGTGCCACCAGGTCACGCGCCTTCGCATACAGCGTGACGCGTTTGCCCACCTCGTCGCCCCAGCTCTCCGGGATGGCAAAGCTCATGCGGAATTGTGCCGTGCAGCCCGGTGCCAGCACGGCGTTTCCATTGTCGGCAACCAGCGGGTGCGTTGCAAAACGTGTGTCCAGCGTCTCGAGCGCGTACTTCACGTGTGCCATGTCGTTGGCCGAAGCGTCCTCGGCAAGCTCCGGATCGTAGATCGATGCCGTGCGTGCGTTCGCTCCGAATCCGATGGATGCGCTGGAGAACGGCTGGTTGGAACCCTCTCGGTACAGATCGATCGTTCCGGCGGTCAGCAAGGTGTTGCCGTCGTTTCGTACCGTGACCATGAAGGATTCGCCTGCTGCTCCGGGTACCACTGCGCCCGAGGTGGCGACCGCACCCGTCGGAGTGGCACACGCCACCAAGGGTACTTCGATACCGTGCAGCTCTGCCTCGCTCTTCTCCGCGCTTACAATGTGCGTGGCGAGTGCGGAGAGCATGCCTCCCGACGTCAAAAAAGTCGTTATCTGATCGACGGGATGGTCCAGCTCGCACATCACGAACGGCTCCGTGAACAGATCGCCTGCCAAGGTGCTGGCGAAGATGCGGAAGTGCTTGCCCATCACTGCTACCGGGTTGCCTTCTTCGTCGTAGGTTTGCCCCACCTTGCCATCGGTGTTCTCTACATAGAGCACGCACCTGCCGTTGTTGCTTACGCTGAACGATGCCGGGCCACAGCCTGCGGCGCCCACGGGCTGCGTTGCAAATGCCGATGCGCCTCGTGCCCAAGTAATATGCTGCAGCTGCTCGTTGACGGTAGCCAAAAAGCCCGTGTGCTGCGGCCACGGCACCGCGTGGGGTACTGTGGCATCTGGTGACATAACGCCCCAGCCCGCAATGGACTGGCCGATCACGGCGTACGATGCACAGCCACAACCGCCTGCGGTCTCGTATGCAACGGGCACCACCATTTTGCCGTTGATATTCTCGGGCGCGCCGAGCTCGATGCTCGACGGTGCCTGCGGAAAGCGGAGGACCTGACGGAACGTGAGACTGTCGCCCGAAACGTCCGACCACAGGGTAAAGCACTCCAGCGCAACCTCGGCCTCGCTGCCGAGCGTCTTTTCTGCGGTGGTTCCGCGGCGGTGGAGGTAGGCACAGGCGCCCGTCGACAAGTGTCTTGCCCACCGTGATGCGTGGGCACTGCAGGCAATGGTAGCCATCCTCCTGAAGGCGGCCGCGCGAGATGCTGCGCCACGACGTGTGCGATATCACGCGAACTCCGTCGTTGCTTATGCGCAGGCGCACAACGGACAGTATGCCGGATGTGCTCGCCGTATCGAAAAGGGTGTTGTCGCCGGCGGGGCGCTCGCCCGAGACCAGCAGCACGTAGGCGTCCTGGTTTCCTCTTCCGTCCGTATATTCCACTACGTCGAAGTCGTAATCGTATATGCTGTCGCGCTCCACGTCGCCCTCGCCAAACCCAAGGGGAAAGTCCACAGGCGTGGGAGCGGACCACGTCCCGTTTGCCTTTGTGTGTACCACCAGGCGCGAGCGACCATTGTCGCCGTAGCGCACCGAGGCGATACGGAACAGGCATTCTACGCCGGCAATCATTGCCAGCTTCATGTGGGCTTCGCTGAGCACGCCAGCAAACAGCACGTTGTCGCTCGAGGGCTTGATGCCGCCACGCTCGTCCTCCGACACGCCGGCAGAATCGGCGTTCGGGTCGGCAACGGTGTTCGTTGCCTGACCGATGTAGGTGTACTCATACATCGGCGCGGCGTTTTCGTCGTTCTCTATCAGTGCATGGACGAAATGCTCGATCTGTCCCGTGTCGTCGCTTTCTGCATCCGCCTCGAGCTCAATGCGCGTGACCGCCCGATCCCAATCGCGCACGACAGGCGCGGCGTTTACGGCAGCGGCCTTAACCTCGGCGCGTGCGAGCAGTTCGGCGTTGGTGACGATGGTGGCCGATGCGATAAATTGCGGCACGCCGCCCGCCTCAATGTTGCCGGCCGAGCCGAAGCAGGCATCCAGCGTATAAGGCGTATCTCCACCCAATGCGAGCTCAGAGCGCTGGAGCACATACTGGTCGCCATTGTTCACCGACATATTCCACGAATCGATGAGCGTGGGCCACGATCCCGACCAAGCTTTGGTGGTCCACTTGAACATGACGAACTGGAGTATCACATCGACATCGACGTCTGCACCTACGCGCAGTCGCGGAAGCTGGTGTCCATCTGCCTTCTCGTACCCAATGAACAGTGTGAGGGATGCGGCGCCGCGCACGGCAGACGAAGCGACGCCTGCAACGCCGGCTCCAAAGGTGACGGCAAGCCCGATCTGGATGGTGAACGAGCCCGACGTGTTTGAATAGTCGAGCGAAATGTTTTTAAAAAACGCCGCGCCGCTGCCGTGCGTGTGGGCACCCACGGCGAGCGCCAGTTTTGCCAGCACCCAGGGGTTGACGTTTAGGAAAAACGGCACCGGTCCCAAGGTGAACTGCTCGGTCCAATTGAGGTCGGTTCTTACCTGGAAGAGGGCCTTAATATTGCCGTATGCGGGGTCGTTGTTGTTGCCCCAGGTTTTGCCCACCCAATCGTAGGCGAGCGAGCCATACAGCTGTGTGGCGATATCCATCGTGAACAGCGGCGTGCAACGGTGGCGAAGGAGCTTAGTGTTTCTTGGATCGGTGCCCGAACCGGCACTCATACTCTTGTACTGATTCCACTTCCCCTCCATCTCGTCGAGGTAGCGGTTTGCCTGCTTGGCGCCCGATTCACGCGGCGATTTCTTCCAGTATTCCGGATCAGGGTTGCCCGAATCGTTCATGTAGCCGACCGGTTTGTATCCTCCGCCAAACAGCACGTACCCGGCAAAAGAGAAATCGAACAAAATGGGGAACGAGGGCATCCAGCAGGTGAACTTGTTGCCGCCGATGCCGGGAAACGCCGCTGGGAAATCAAACGGAGTGACCTCTTGGTCCATGGTGGTGGGGACGATAGTGGTCGAGCCCGATTCCGCCTTTGCCGCCGGCGCGGTGACAACGGCCATGGGGGAGGAGAGCGTGTAGGTTTTGCCCTGATAGTCGAGCATAAAGCGCAGCTTGCACCCTTCCTCCAGAAGGCCCGAAGCTGCATCGAGGAACGTGTCTTCAAGCGTGAACGTCGCCAGATTATCCGCGCCCGATGCGCTGGCCTTGACTTGGCCGATCTGCGTGACGGTTTCGGGTGAGCTGCCCGCAGCGGGCATCACTTTATTGATATGCAACGTTGCCTGCCCGCCCTGCGGCAGATGAGCCTGCACGGTAAAAGCGTGCGTGTCGGGCTGGTCGTTTGCTGCTTCGTCCGCTGGCATTGCCATAAACGTGGCGTCGGCGTACTGGATGTCCCATTCGTCGAACGTGAGCTGTCGAAAGTACGGCTCGCCATCGGAGAGCGGACGTGTGGGTGCGGTAATAGCGGTGCCGCCCTGGATACGCGCAAGGGGAATCTCGACATCGCGGTAGCCTGCCATGCTAATGGAGATGCCGCCGTTAAAGTCGTACGCGTCGAGAAGCGTTGCCTCGTCCACGTAGCCTTCTGAAAGAGGGGCGACCTCAAAGATGGCCGTGCCTTCGTCATCGGTCGTGGCGGTGAGCTGCTTGCCTGCGGCATAGCGCGATATGAGCGTGACCTGGGCACCCGTGATGGGCGTATTCTTGTTGGCGACGTCGACCACGACCACACCAAACATGGTGCGCGAGAGCACCAAGACCTTGAAGGGATCATCTTCGTCGGCGTATGCCTCGGCGGGGGCGAACGGCAATATGAAGGCGTTTGCGCTTCCCGGCACGCGCGGCAACATAATGCTCGCCAGCGAGGACGCTCCGGCAACAAGTAACGAACGGCGATCAAGCATCTTTGGCTCCCATCCCGCAGGTATCGGTGGAAATAATCCAATTTTGCGAGAAGGCGCCTCGTGGCGGTAGTGCCGTTCAAGGGTCAAAATGTCCAAATTGATTGAGCGAAGCGCCGGGGTTCCGGAGCGCTTTCGATGCGCTTGGCAGTCCGGTCGCTAACGCAACATATGCGCGACCAGCTCGGCGCGTGTGCCGATGCCAAGCTTTGCGTATACGCCGGATAGGCGGTTTTTGACGGTGCCCGGCGATACACCCATATGACGAGCGATTTCGGCATTGGTCCACCCACGGCAGGCGAGCATGGCCATGGTGAATTCCGTGGTCGTTAGGTCGTCGGCCACGTCCTCGCCCGAATCGGGGTTGTGGATGCGCCGCCAACCGTAGCTGAATCGATACGTAATCTCGATGATGCGTGCGAAATCGTCAGGGTATTGCGATTTTAGGCATGCCTCGATGAGCCCCTGTAAAAGGCCGTGGTGCTCGCCAATGAGCTCGATAAGGCCGTCGGGACGCGCAATGTTCCAAGCAACTCCGAAGTGCGTTTTTGCGGCGTCGATGTCCTTGAGGCTCATGCATGCCATGGAAGCTGCCAGGTGCAGGAACAGTTCCGAGATCGGATAGCTTCCCTGTTTCATGATCAGGGCATTTTCCGCCATGCCTAGGCTGCGGCCGTATTCGCCGTGCAGATACAAGGCGTGCGCCATCACGTAGCTGGCGAACAGGCGCAGGCCTTCGGGTAGATGCGCCGCAAGCGGATAAAACTCTTCGGCAGAATACGGGGAAGGCAAGTGTAGCAGGACGCTTGCGGCCGAGGCGAACAGGATATGCATGGCGTGGACGGCGAGCGATTCTTCGTCGGTGGGCGCATCGAGAATGCCCGCAAGGCACCGGCGGGCGTCGGCGATACGGTTGAGCGACAGGCTGGCGTATCCGCAGATAAAGCATGCGGAATAGCGCAGTGCGGGATTGGTGGCGTCAAGATAGGGGCGTGCTGTCTCGGCGGCGAGCGTGGCCTGTCCGCGAAAGTACAGCGCTTCTGCCGTGGCGATGGCGCGTGAATCGGGTTCGGAAATGCCTGCAACCGCAGCGTCAATCTGCCCCGGCACAAAGGCGGTGCACATCAACGGCATGGGAACGCATGGGTAGCCATCGCGGTCCATCTTCCATCTCCCAACAGCTGGCAACAATAGCAGCAATTGTACTCCTGTTGCTCGGGACCCCTTTCGTTTTACTGTTCGGTTAACGCTGCGGATCGTTTTGGAAGCCTTACGAGCATGGTGGTCCCGTTCTCGGAACTTATTTCGACCTCTACAGCGCCACCGTGAAGCGCTGCAATCTCCCAAACAAGCGCTAGCCCGAGTCCTGCGCCGCCGTATGCCCTGCTGCGGGATTTATCCAGGCGAAAGAACGGTTGGAAGATGCTCTCACGGTACTGCTTGGGTATTCCCGGGCCCTGGTCCTCGACTCGCAGGAACACGTGGCTGTCGTTGTCGCAGATGGAGACGTTGACAGTCGAGCCGGAGCGGCTGTAACGGATGGCGTTTTCGACCAGATTAAACACCAACCGATAGAGGAGCGTATCACTTCCGATTGCCAAAGCGTCTCCGGCGCAATCGAGGGTTACGTCCTTATTCTCGGCAAGTGGCGCAAGGTCGGTGAGGACCTCTTCGGACAAGGGACCGAGTTCAACATCGTCCTCGCAAGGAACGCTGCGGAGCTCACTCATCTCGAGCAATACCTTGGTCATTCGAGACATGCGCTCAGTTTGTTCTTGTAGCAGGCCGAGCAGCTCGGCTGTTTTGGGTTGCAAACCGGAGTGCTCAGAGATGAATAGTTCAATCTGTGCTTGCATAAGGGAGAGCGGGGTGCGCAGCTCGTGTGCGGCGTTGCCGGTAAACTGACGCTGTGCAGAGAACCCTTCGCAAAGACGGGCAATCATGTCGTTGAAAGAGACGCTGCATCGTTGTAGCTCGGTGGGCACATCTTCACTGAGTCTGATTTCGCTTAGGTTGTCAGGCTGCACACGCTCAACCTGGGCTGCAAAAGCCCGTAGCGGTTTGAGCGCACGGCCGCTCACAAAGTATGCCAGCACGCCGCCAAGGAGTGTGACTCCAGCCGTGATGCACCAGGTTGTCGTGCCAAAAGCCTCTTGTGCGTCGTTTACGACGATCGTGACCTTGTCATCGGGGGTCGCTTTCGTTGGGTCGAACGCCTGGGGCGAATCTTCGCCGGTTGCGTTAAAGGCCGAGATGTCACTGCCGATGGCATCCATGTAGCGCATGCCCGTATAGCCGACCAGGCAGTTCGTCAGCACGCATGCCGCACACGTGAGCAGTGCCGTCATAATCGTTATGCGCCATTGCAGCGAAAGCCCTTTCATTCGCTATCCTCCATAACGTAGCCCTCTCCAATCCGATTTCGAATCGGGTCGTATCCCAAAGCGCTGCGTAGCTTTTTGCGGAGCGACGAGATATGAACGCGGGTTGCGTTGCTAAAGCTGTTCACGCTGCTATCCCAAACGTGTTCGATAAGCTCCTCTTGACTAACCGGACGCCCCTGATTAAGCATCAGGTATTCCAAGATTCCCGTTTCCTTGCGCGTAAGAGATAAGGCCTCGCTGTCCACGGAAGCGATGCGCGCCTTGGTGTCAAAACGGAGCTTTCCGCAGGTTAAAACTATGTCGCTTTGTGTAAAGCGCCTGAGGGTAAGGCTGCGAATCCTTGCCGCAAGCTCGTCCAGATGAAACGGCTTGGTGAGGTAATCGTTGGCGCCGGCATCGAGTCCGGCGACTTTATCTGATACTTCGCCGCGTGCGGACAGAATCAGTACCTTAGTCTCGCAGTCAGTTTTCCTAAGTTCCCTGAGCACGGTCATGCCGTCGATGCGGGGAAGGTTGAGGTCGAGTACCACGAGGTCGAAGGCCTCAACGTTCAGTAGGTCGAGCGCCTCCTGTCCGTCGTGACAGCAGTCGACGCTGTAGGCCAAGTTTCGCAAGCTGCGCGCGATTGCGTCACACAGCGCCCGCTCGTCCTCGACGATCAAAATACGCATAACAGTCTCCTTGCACATTTCAAATCGCGCTTAACACGGATTTTATAGCCGATATGGTCCAATGGTCGCGTAACGAAAGGAGTGGTCAGGTTGTTCAAAGCGGTAAAACCCGTGGTACAGGTCGCTTTGTTGATCGTCGGAATTGCCATGGTGTGCTTTGGCGTTATGCGTGGCGAGGCGGATGCCGTGCTGGCCAAAGCGATTAGGCTGTGCTTGGAGTGTATCGGAATTGGATAAAAGAGAAAACACTGCGTCGCATGTTTTGGCTCGATTTCGCGGATTCATTCAGGCGGCGGCGACGCTCGTCACCAACATTCACCTGCCAAACTTTGCCAAAGGCGGCATCTATCAGGGCGCGGGAAAAACAGTCTGCGTACCTGGACTTAATTGCTATTCGTGCCCCGCGGCATCGGGTGCGTGCCCCATCGGGTCGTTCCAGTCGGTGGTAGGTTCATCCAAGTTCAACTTTTCTTACTATGTTACCGGTACGCTCATTTTGCTCGGCGTGCTGCTGGGACGCTTTGTATGCGGCTTTCTGTGCCCGTTTGGCTGGCTGCAGGAGCTGCTTCATAAGATTCCCGGCAAAAAGTTCTCCACGAAAAAGCTCAAGCCGCTCACGTACATCAAGTACGTCGTGCTGCTGTTTGCCGTGGTGCTGCTGCCCGTCTTGGTGGTTAACGACGTGGGCATGGGCGACCCGTTCTTTTGTAAGTACATCTGTCCACAGGGTGTGCTCGAGGGCGCCATTCCGCTGGCCATTGCCAACGCCGGCATTCGATCTGCGCTGGGGCAGCTCTTTACCTGGAAACTTGCCGTTCTCATTGCCGTGGTAGTGCTGAGCGTTTTGTTCTATCGCCCCTTCTGCAAATGGATTTGTCCACTTGGCGCATTCTATGCGCTCATGAATAGGGTGTCCCTACTGGGGATTCGGGTTGACGCATGCAAATGTGTCTCGTGCGGCAAGTGTTCAAGGGTTTGTCAGATGGACGTTGATGTGGTCCGCGCGCCCAATCATGCCGAATGTATCCGGTGCGGAAAGTGCATCGGGGCCTGTCCTGTCGATGCCATCAGCTATCGCTATGGCCTGGATGTGTCGGCGGAAAAGCTTCCCTTGACCGCCGATAAAAAGTAAACAAGCTTCGACAAAACGGAGGAATGACTATGAAGCTTTCTAAGATTGCGGCCCTGTTTATGGTGCCGGTATTGGCCTTGTGCCTTGTGGCATGTTCGGCGCCCGGTGGCAATGTGAGCGAATCTGCGAGCTCCGATCCTAAGATCGCAGAACTCACTGCGCAGAAGCCGGCCAATGCCGACGAGGCCGCCGAGCTGTATGCGAAGCTCATGCAGAAGGAGAACGAGATCTTTTCGAGTGATAACGCGCTGTGGGAAAAGGTATTCAATGCGGCAAATAAAGACTCGACAATGATTGAGGACGGCAGCAATTACGGCGATTTCTTGCTCAAGACCATCGACGGCGCCAAGGATGAGTTTACGGCGGATGAGCTTAAGACGCTCAAGGCCGGTGCGCAGCAGATCAAGGAAATCGAGGACAAGCTCGAGAGCTTGGAGAAGGAGTTCCCCGGCTGTGGAAGCACGCCGAGCGCAGGCGAGAGCGTCGACGCTTCGACCGCTGGCATGACGGCTGGTGCCAATGCTTCGAGCGAGGCGACGAAGTTCCCCAGCTTTACGGGCAAGGACCTGGACGGCAACGACGTGAGCAGCGACGAGCTGTTCTCTAAGAACAAGGTTACCGTCATGAACTTCTGGTTCACCACTTGCAAGCCGTGCGTGGGTGAGTTGGGCGATCTTGAGAAACTGAATCAGGAGCTTGCCGAGAAGGGCGGCCAGGTCGTGGGCGTCAATTCCTTTACGCTCGATGGCAACAAGGGCGAGATTGCAGATGCCAAGGACGTGCTGAGCAAGAAGGGCGTGACATATAAGAACATCTGGTTCAAGTCGGATAGCGAGGCCGGTAAGTTTACGTCAAATTTGTTCTCGTTCCCGACAACGTATGTCATCGATCAGAATGGCAACATCGTAGGGGATCCAATCGTGGGAGCCATCAGCTCCGCCGAGCAGCGCGCAGCACTCGACAAGCTTATCGACCAGGCGATTGCGAATAGCGAGCAGTAAAAACCGCGTAAAGCATAGCGAGGATCGTGTGTCGCTGTGCGAAGTAGTCTGCTGCCTTTCAAGATAATCTCCACCATTTTGAGGTCCCGCTCGGGACCTCTTCTTTTGGGCACCATCCCGTTCGTTTTTTTGGCGCGGTTCGTTACATTCCTCACTGGCTCCGGCAAAAATGGGGATAGAGTAGGACAAACGCGTCGAATACGAACGGCGGGGGAGAGTGGGCGAGTGCGCCCGCGTGGGAGAGGTTGCCGTCCATGTTGGAGCTCAAAGGTATTTGCAAAAGGTACGTCACGCAGTCGTTTACGCAGGTGGCGCTCGATAACGTGAGCCTGGCTTTTCGCGATAACGAGTTCGTGGCCATTCTGGGACCTTCGGGGTCGGGTAAAACTACGATGCTCAACGTTATCGGTGGGCTCGATCATTTCGATTCTGGCGACCTGCTGATCGACGGTATTTCGACCAAAGACTTTCACGATCGCGATTGGGATGCCTACCGCAACAACCGCATCGGCTTTGTGTTCCAA
>DBEZQF010000260.1:0-2292 GCA_048254795.1 Collinsella sp.
CGAATATCGTATGTTTGAGGACGAACCTGCCCTCATTGTTGAGCGCTATGACCGCGTGAAAGTCGAAGACGGAACGATCAGGCGCCTACATCAAGAAGACCTCTGTCAGGCACTTGGGGTGATGCCCGCCCAAAAGTACACAGCAGACGGCGGCCCGACCACCCGCGACATTCAAGAGCTCCTCGTAAATACGAGCCACCATCAACTTAACCTGTATCTGTTTACGCAGATACTGTTCTTCAACGCCATTATCGGCGCACCGGATGCGCACGCGAAAAACTATTCCCTACTCCTTGGAAACGACGGCGCAGCCATGATGGCTCGAATGTACGATGTCGCATCGGGGCTGGCATACGAGCGCATGCGCCGCCGGGCGCGTCTTGCCATGAGCGTTGGCGGCGAAAATCGTGTGGGGCGCATCGGTCCAGGCGCTATCCGCCAATACCACGGTATGGGAGATCCCGCGCTGGAGGCGACGCTCACCGATGCCGGGCTATCCGAGAAGTTTTGCTTTGCGACCATGATGAACCTCGCCTACGAGGTGCCCATTTGCATGGAAGAGGTCATGGACGAATACGCCGACCTGCCCGGCATGGCGGACCTGCGCGAGCATATGCTCGGCCCCGTCCGCGAAAACTGCCAGCGCACCCACGACCTCATCAGGGCAGAAATGGACTAGGTGGCCGTAATTTCGCAATTATCAAACAATAGAGGGGGGGCACCCGTCGCAAACGCTCGAATGCCCCCTCTCGTAATGTCATTTGCAATCCGCTAGCACGTGACTCGGACTGCTACTAGCGCAACCTTTACGCAGCGAGGCGCTTGAGGACGTCGATGAGCAGCTCGTAGAAGCGCTCGGCAGAAGCGAGCTCCATGCTCTCGTCCGGGGTGTGGACATCGGAGAGCGTCGGGCCCACGGCGATGGCGTCCAGGCCGTGCAGGGCCTCGGCAAACAGGCCGCACTCAAGGCCGGCGTGAATGGACTCGATGCGCAGCTCGGAGCCAAAGAGCTTACGATAGCTCTCGACGAAGACGTCGCGGACCGGCGAATGCTCGGCGTAGCTCCAGCCGGGATACTCGAACTCAAACTTGGCGTCGAAGCCCAGGACATCGGCAAGCGTCTGCAGGCGGTCCTTGAACTCGTTCTGCAGCGAGGTGATCGAGGAGCGCGGGGACAGCATGATCTTGACCTCGTCGTCAGAAGTGGCAACCACACCGATGTTGGAGGAAACCTCGACAGAACCGTCGGTGGCGACGTTGCGGCGAATCACGCCGTTAGGGGCAAGACGCAGGGCGCGGATGAGGGCAAGCGCGGACTTCTGGTCCATGGCCTCGACCTCGGCGTCGTCGGCAATCTCGACAGTGCAGGTAAAGCCGGGGTCGAAGACCTCGAGCTCGGCAGTGACGTCGGCGATGATGCCACGGGCGATCTCGGCCGCAGCCTCGGCGGCAGCGTGATCGGCATAGACCAGAACGGCCTTGCACTCACGGTTGATGGCGTTGTCCTTGGTGCCGCCGTTGAAGCTGACGATGGCGGGCTCACCGGCGACCATCAGGCGGTCGATGATGCGGGCCATGATGAGGTTTCCGTTGCCGCGCTCCAGGTTGATATCACTGCCGGAGTGGCCGCCCAACAGACCGGAAATGTCGAGCGTGAGGGTGCTACCGGTCTTGTGCTCGCGCGCGATCGGGCAGGTGTAGGTAACGACGACGCCGCCGGCGCAGCTGACGGTGGCAACGCCCTCCTCCTCGGAGTCGAGGTTGATCATGGTGCGGGCGCTGATCTGGGACTTGTCGAGCGTCTCGGCGCCAACCAGGCCGGTCTCCTCGTCGGTGGTGAACACGCACTCGAGGGCGGGGTGAACAATCGAATCGTCATCGAGAACAGTGAGCATAAGCGCGACGGCGATACCATTGTCGGCGCCCAGAGTGGTGCCGTTAGCGGTGAGGACACCGTCCTTGACGACCAGGTCGATACCGTCGGTCGTAAAGTCGTGCTCAACGGAGCCCAACTTGTCGCACACCATATCGATGTGGCCCTGCAGCATTACGGTCGGGGCATTCTCGGCGCCAGCAGATGCGGGCTTGCGAATGATGACGTTGTAGACCTCGTCCTGATACACATCGAGACCGCGCTCCTTGGCAAACGCGACCAGGAAATCGCTGATGCCCTTCTCGTTGCCAGACCCACGGGGGATCGCGCTGACCTCCTCAAAGAAATGGAACAGCTGGGCGGGCTCGTAGCCGGTAATCTTGTAGTCCATGGTGCCTCCTTGGCGCAACTGGTTAGAC
>DBEZQF010000261.1:0-3560 GCA_048254795.1 Collinsella sp.
CGTATGAAGTCTGCCGCCAAGGCCGACCTTAAGACGATCGTCCTGCCCGAGGGCGAGGATCCGCGCACCATCGTCGCGGCCACCAAGATCATCGAGGAGGGCCTGGCAAAGATCGTCATCCTGGGCAACCCCGACGAGATCGACGTTCCCGGCGCTACCGTCATCGACCCGCGCAATGCCGAGAAGCACGAGGAGTATGCGCAGAAGTTTGCTGAGCTCCGCGCCAAGAAGGGCGTTACCATCGAGCAGGCTCGCGCCCAGGTGATGGACGCCACCTACTTTGGCACCATGATGGTCAAGATGGGCGACGCCGACGGCCTGGTCTCCGGCGCCTGCCACTCCACCGCCGACACCCTGCGCCCTGCACTTCAGATCCTCAAGACCGCCCCGGGCACCAAGCTGGTCTCGGCCTTCTTCGTGATGTGCACCGACACCCCGCAGTTCGGCACCGACGGCACGCTGATCTTCGCCGACTGCGGCCTCAACATCAACCCGTCCTCCGACGAGCTCTCCGAGATCGCCATCGCCTCCGCTCACTCCTGGTCCACCTTCATGGGCAACGTTGAGCCGCACGTGGCCATGCTCTCCTACTCCACCATGGGCTCCGCCGGCGGCGAGGTCGCCAAGAAGGTCCAAGAGGCCGTAAAGTTCTGCAAGGAGAAGGCTCCCGAGCTCGCCATCGACGGCGACCTGCAGCTCGATGCCGCTATCGTCCCCACTGTCGCCCAGCTCAAGGCTCCCGGCTCCTCCGTCGCCGGTAAGGCTAACGTGCTGGTGTTCCCCGACCTCGAGGCCGGCAACATCGGCTACAAGCTGGTCCAGCGCTTCGCCGGTGCTGACGCCTACGGCCCCATCCTGCAGGGCATCGCCAAGCCGGTTAACGACCTTTCGCGCGGCTGCTCTGCCGACGACATCGTGGGTGTCGTGGCCATCACCGCCGTCCAGGCTCAGATGGCTGAGTAGCGTACATATCCCCTCGGGACAGGAATTTCCGCCTGCTAGCAAAAAGGCCTCCGGAGCCGTTGCTCTGGAGGCCTTTCGTTTACTTGCAAATGCGCGCGTTAGTTGTTCTTGGTCAGGCGCTCGACGTCGTGGGCGATCATGTATTCCTCGTCGGTGGGGATGACCATGACCGTGACGGCGGAACCGGCGGCACTGATGACCTGCGGGCCGTTGCCCACGGCCTCGCGGTTCTTGTTGTTGTCGATGCGTACGCCCAGCCACTCAAAGCAGTCGCAGAAGGCCTTGCGGATCGACCAGTCGTTCTCGCCGATGCCGGCGGTAAAGGTAATGGTGTCCACGCCCGCCATGGAAGCGATCATTGAGCCGGCCTGCTGCATGGCCTTGTAGGCAAACATATCGAAGGCGAGCAGGCAGCGTTCGTCGCCCTCGGAGGCGCGCGTGCGGATGTCGCGGGCGTCGTTTGAGATGCCCGAGATGGCAAGCAGACCAGACTGCTTGTTCATCATGTCGTCGACTTCCTGGTAGCTGTAGCCGCCCTCGCGCTGCAGGTAGCACACGGTAGCCGGGTCAATGGAACCGCAGCGGGTACCCATCATCAGACCGTCAAGCGGCGTGAGGCCCATCGTGGTGTCGCGGCACACGCCGTCCTCAATGGCGGCAAGCGAAGCACCGTTGCCCAGATGGCACGAAAGCAGGCGATGGCAGCGCGAGCCCAGGATCTCCTTGGCCATCATCCACTCGTAGCGGTGGCTCGTACCGTGTGCGCCGTACTTGCGCACGTGGTACTTGTCGCACACGTCCTTGGGCAGCGCGTAGGTGTAGGCGACCTCGGGCATGGTCATGTGGAACGAGGTATCGAAGACCGCCACGTTGGGCAGCTCCGGATACTTCTCGCGGCAATACTCGATTGCTGCGGCCTCGCCGTAGTTGTGCAGCGGAGCAAGCGGTGCCACCTCGAGAATCTTGGCCATAACCTCGTCGTCGACAACTGCGGAATCATCGAAGTGCCAGCCGCCCTGAACGATACGATGCCCAATGCCATCAATCGTAAAGTCGGTCTTCTCGAGCTCCTCGAGCACGCGAGCGATAGCAGAGCGATGATCGGGGAAAGGGACCTCCTCGGTTTGCTTGGCGCCACCGTTCTCGGAGTGGCCAAAGATGCCCATGTCCGAACCGATGCGTTCGCAGTTGCCCTTGGCGAAAACCTCGCGGGTATCGGTATCCAAAAGCTGATATTTAAGGCTTGAGCTGCCGGCGTTGACAACAAGTACGTTCATGAGACTCCTTTGCAGTGCAATACGGTCGACGCAGACCCCTTAAGGCGGCCGCATTTTAATAAGAAGTTATCACAACTTGATAAATAGCTATTAGTCATATCGCCCAACGAGCGCAAAAGAGGGGCCGAACGGCGCTCGGTCGTCCAGCCCCTCCCCTCTTGCAATTACTTGCCGTTTACGATGCGCTCGACGTCGGAAGCGATCATGAACTCCTCGTCCGTGGGGATGACGAAAATCTTGACCTTGGAATCCTTGGCAGACAGGCACCAAGCGCCGTCACCACGCAGGGCGTTGCGGGCATGATCCATCTTGACGCCCATAAAGGCCAGACGGTCGGCGACGCCGGCACGAACGGCCGGAGCGTGCTCACCGATGCCAGCGGTGAAGACCAGCGTGTCCATGCCGCACATGGAAGTAGCCATCTCGGCAGCCTTGGCGGCAATCTTGTAGACAAACATGTCGAAGGCGAGCTGAGCCTCGGGGTCGCCGGCAGCGGCGAGCTCCTCGACGTTGCGGCAGTCGTTGGTCTTGCCGCCGGTCACAGCCAAAAGGCCGGACTTCTTGTTCATCATCTCGTCGACCTCGTCGAAGGTGTAGCCGCCCTCGCGCTGCAGGTAGCAGACGGTAGCCGGGTCGATGGAGCCGCAGCGGGTGCCCATCATGACACCGTCGAGCGGCGTCAAGCCCATGGTGGTGTCCATGCACTTGCCGTCCTCGATGGCGCACAGGGAAGCGCCGGAGCCGATATGGCACACGACGACCTTGCGGGCCTCGCCGTTGGTCATCTCGGCGACCTTCTTGGAGATGTAACGGTAGCTGGTGCCGTGGGCGCCGTACTTACGGATGTGCAGCTTGTCGCAAACATCCTTGGGCAGGGCGTAAGTCTTGGCGACCTCGGGCATGTTGAAGTGGAAAGCGGTGTCGTAGACCGTGACGTTGGGCAGGTCGGGATACTGCTCGAGGCAGTACTCGATAACGTTGGCCTCAGGGTTGTTGTGCAGCGGCGCCAGCGGGGCGACCTCGCGGATCTTGGCGAGAACGTCCTCGTCGACGAGGGAAGAATCGCCGAAGTACCAACCGCCCTGAACGATACGGTGGCCGATGCCCTCGATCTTGACGCCGTTGGCCTCAAGGTCCTTCAGAACGACCTCGATGGCGACCTTGTGGTCGGGGAACTCAATGTTCTCGGTCACCTTCTTGGAACCGTTGGCAGCGTGGGTGAAGGTACCGCCGGTAAAGCAGACGCGCTCGCAGGAGCCCTTTGCGGACACCTTGTGGGACTTGGTATCGATGACCTGATACTTAAGGGTCGAAGATCCT
>DBEZQF010000262.1:0-3681 GCA_048254795.1 Collinsella sp.
GCTGCAGCAGGTACTCGGCAGTCTCGGTGCCCACCAGGCCACCGCCAATGACGGCGACGCGGCCCGTAAGCTCCACCTTGCCGGCCAGCACGTCCCAGCTCGAGACGACCTTGTCCGAGTCGGCACCCGGAACGGGGATGACCACGTCGTGCGCGCCCACGGCAACAATCGCAGCGTCGGCGGCGTTGAGGTCCTCAGCGGTAGCGGCATGGCTGAGCTCAACCTTCACGCCCAGGCCGGGCAGAATCTTCTCGTAGTACTCAACCGAGCGCATGATCTCGTCCTTGCGCGGAGGCGCAGCCGCCAGCACAATCTGGCCACCCAGATGATCGCTCGCCTCGTAAACGGTCACGTCGTAGCCGCGCTTGGCCGCCACGCGTGCGGCCTCTAGGCCGGCGATGCCGCCGCCCACCACGGCGATCTTCTTGTCGCCCTCGCCCGGCTTAATGGCTATGGTCGCCTCGTCGCCGTTCTCGGCATTGAGCACGCACGAGATGTACCTGCGATTTTGAATCGCATCGACGCAGCCCTTGTTGCAGTTGAGGCACTCGCGAACGGGCTCCCCCGTGGCGGCCTTCAGCGCAATGTCGGGGTCGCACATGAGCGAGCGGCCGTAGGCGATGATGTCGGCCGCGCCGTCTTCCAGAATCTTCTCGCCGGCCTCGACCGAGACAACACGGCCGACGGTTGCCACCGGCACGGAGACCAGGGCCTTGACGCGCTCGGCCACGGGCAGCGTCCAGTTGTAGGGCATGGCGCCCATGGGCGGAATGGTGTCGCCCATGTTGCCGGTGTGGTTGGCCTGTGCGACCTGGATCATATCGATGCCCGCGCCCTCGAGCAGCTTGGCGAACTCGCAGGCCTCGTCGGGCTGCAGGCCGCCCTTGCCGCGCGGCGTGCCGTCGGGGTTCTCCATGATCACGGGGAGCTTGTACTCCACCATCAGCTGCGGCGCGGCTTCCTTAATGGCAGCGACGACCTCCAGCGCGTAGCGAACGCGGTTCTCGAACGAGCCGCCGTACTCGTCGGTGCGCTGGTTGAGGATTGCCGAGCACAGCGAACCCACCAGACGGTCGCCGTGGACCTCGATGGCATCGATCCCGGCCTGCTGCGCGCGAGCGGCCGAGGCAGCGATGGCCTCCTTGATCTGGGTGAGCTGCTCCACACTCGCCTCGTTCACAAAGTGCTGCATGTCGTGGTGCAGCTTGGCGTAGGCCTGGTTGCGGATCTCGTTGGACTCGGCCATCTTGGCGGCAAAGGTCTCCTCGTCGCCGGCGGCCTTGGCCTCCTGCGCGGCCTTGGCGGCAGCCATGGAGCCCATGACCATGCGGCCGACACCGGGCACATCGTACTCGGGGTGGAACAGCTGCAGCGCGACCTTGGCGCCGTGCTTGTGGACGGCATCGGCCAGCGCCTTAAACGTGGGGATCTGGGCGTCGGTTGCCAGCTTGGGCGTGGGGCTTGCGGTCATGACGGGAGCGACGTCGCCGATGACGATGTAGCTCACGCCGCCACGGGCCAAGCGCTCGTAAAAAGCCAGGCTGCGCTCGCCGATGGAACCGTCACGCTCCTCGTAGCCGGTGGTCAGCGGCGGAAACATAATGCGGTTCTTGAGCTCAAGGGGGCCAACCGTAATGGGCTGGAGCAGCTTGGATGCAGGTGTGGTCATGGACATTCCTCTCTTGTAGGCGCGGCGGCGATGATGCCGCGTAGTTATCTAGAGGATATGGCATGGGAATACAGCAGCGCAACGGAAATCGGCGGACAGCAGGTAGCGGCAGGTGGATGGGGGTGGGCGGGGCGGCCCGTCGGTTTGTCTCAATCTGTAACAGTTACGCGGTAAAACTGGGTCTTACTGTTACAGATCGAGACAAACCAAACCCGCCTGCTAGAAAATCTCAATCTATAACAACAACTCGGCAAAATCCGTCCCTCGTGTTACAGATTTAGACAAACACGACCCAACCCACCGGTATATCTCGATCTGTAACACCTAGCCGCCCAAATCGGGTCTAGATGTTACAGATCGAGATTTTGTTTGAGAGGCCGAGAATTGGACCGAAAACACGGTCCCGAAATAACAAAAAAGCTCGCCGGCTAGGCCGACGAGCTGCAAGTTCTTGGTCGCGGGGGCAGGATTTGAACCTACGACCTCCGGGTTATGAGCCCGGCGAGCTACCAGACTGCTCCACCCCGCAATGTCTGGGCGCCTCATGTGCGCAAGAAAGAATATTACGCGGGAGTTCGGTAAACGGCAAGGAAAATCTCGTAGAGCATAATTCCTTCATATTTAAACCCCTCAGCCCCTATCACCGTAAACGAATCGCAGCCGGGCGCCGTCGACGGCACGTATACAATGGTGCGCGTCCTTTTATGCCGACACTGGGAGTAGACATGCTGCTCGCTATCGATATGGGAAATACGCAGACGGCCATGGGCCTGTTTGACGGAGACGAGCTGGTGCAGTCGTGGCGCATGCCCACCGACCGCTCCTATACCGCCGACGAGATCCACGTGCGCCTGATGGGCTTCTTTAAGATGTACGACCTCTCGCTCGGCGCGGTCGACGCGATCGCCTTTGCCGGCGTGGTGCCGCAGCTCTCGCGCGAATGGCACGCTGTGGCCGACCGCATTGCCGCAGACGCCATCGTCATCGGGCCGCAGACGGCCGCCGTGACCAAGCTGCGTGCGGCGCGACCCCAGGCCGTGGGCGCCGACCGCGTAGCTAACGCCGTCGCAGCCGAAGCTTTCTACGGCGCGCCAGCGATCGTGGTGGACTTTGGTACCGCGACCAATATCGACGTCATCGATGAGGACGGCTATTACATTGGCGGAGCGATCGCGCCGGGCATCCGCATCTCCATGGACGCGCTAGCTGCCCGCGCTGCCAAGCTCGCCAGCGTTCCGCTCGAGGCGCCCGAGCACGCCATCGGCCGTGACACCGAGGAATGCATCAAGGTCGGCGCCGTGATGGGCGCCGCCGCCATGGCCGAAGGCCTGGTCGCGCGCATGAAGCGCGAGCTGGGCCGCGACGATGCCACCGTTATCGCCACAGGCGGTCTCGCCGGCATCGTCGCCGATTCGACCGATGCCTTCGACGTGGTCGACGGACAGCTCACCATCAAGGGTATCTGCGAAATCTACCGCCGCATGCAGGAGCTGGGATAGGACAGGGGCTTAAGTCGAGCACGCCCGATGCCACAGTCCCCGCAAATGCTCGCCAAGCCTATTCCTCAAAATCGAAAAATTTTCAGTTTTGAGGAATAGGTCCGAGGTGCTACCCCGCAGTCACGCAAAGCCCTCCCCGGCACAGGCCGAAGAGGGCTTCGTTGTCATCGTTGTCTTTGAGCGCGGGCGCCTCGCGTTACAGTCCGCGAATTCGTACGGCCTCGGGCGGAAACTCTTGCTCGCCGGCATCGGTCTTGATGGTCGCACGACCCCAGATGTCCAGGCCCGCAAACACACCGACCGCAAGCGGCAAGCCGTTGGGCGACACCGCCGCAACTTGGCGGCCCAGCAGCGGCACCATGTCGAAGTACTCGCCCAGCACGGGAGCCAGCGGCCCTGCGGCGCCTTGCGGCGTGTTGGCAACAACCGCCCAGGCGTCCACGCGGGCCAGCACGGCGGCGGCCAGCGCCTCGACCAGCGCTTCGTCAGCCACGTCCACACCAAGCTCGCTCA